>DASTLK010000142.1:0-4359 GCA_035715025.1 Vicinamibacteria bacterium | reverse complement strand
TTCATCCGTCTCTACGGCATTCGCGGTGCCACCTTCGCCGCCGCCGTCCTGAATCTCTTCGCCGGAGCCGCCGGGCTGGCCGCGGGCGCGCGCGCCGGCCGCGAGTGGCCGATGCTCCCTCCTGCCCGCGCGGCGGGCGCGAGCGTCTCCGCGGAAGCGCGCACGTTCCGCTCCTGGATGCTCCTCTACACCCTCAGCGGGTTCTGCGCCCTCTCCCTCGAGGTGGTCTGGTTCCGGCTTCTCGACGTGGCTCTCAAGTCCAACGCCTTCACCTTCGGCACCCTCCTCTCCGTCTACCTCTTCGGATCGGCGCTGGGATGCCTGTGCATCGCGCTGCGCGCCGACCGGGTGGCGCGTCCCCTTCCCGTCTTCCTCGCCCTGCAGTGCGGGCTCATCGCCTACGCCGCCCTCGTCGTCGTGCTCATCGCGCGGCTCCCCGCGGGCACGCCGTTGCTGCGCTGGTACCACGACTATTGGGCGGGGTCTCTTCACGTCCGGGTCTTCGACCGGAGCACGTGGCCCGGGACACTCCGGCTGTACGCGCTGCTGCCCCTGATCCTGTTCGGGCCACCGACGTTCCTGATGGGGGCGTCCTTTCCGCTCCTCCAGCGCGCCGTGCAGGACGATCCCGCGACCGCCGGTCGCAAGGTGGGGCTCCTCCAGGCCGCGAACATCGCCGGCTGCGTCGTGGGCAGCCTGGCCATCGGCCTTCTCGCGCTCGGACACATCGGCACCAGCGGGGCCTTGCGCGTGATCCTCGGCGGCGGGGCGGTGTTCGCGATCCTGGGCATGCGCACGGGATCACGCCCGCGGTTCGCGGCGGCGGCCCTCCTGCTGCTGGTCCTGGCCGCGGCCGTTCCGGGCGAGGGACGTCTCTGGATGCGCCTGCTCGGGCGGACGGAGGGCCAGGGTGTGGTCAACGAGGATGCGACGGGAGTGGCGGCGGTGGCCGAGATGCCCAGCGGGGGGCACGGGGTCTTCGTCAACGGCAAGCACCACAGCATGATTCCGTTCGGCGGAACGCATACGAGGCTGGGAGCGGCGCCTGCGATCGTTCATCCGGCGCCGCAGGACATTGCCATCATCGGCCTCGGATCCGGCGACACGGCATGGGCCGCCGCCTGCCGCCCGCAGACGCGGTCCGTGACCGTGTTCGAGATCTCCGGCGGCCAGCCCGGCCTGCTCGCGGCGTTCGCGGCGCGCACGCGCTATCCGCCCCTCGTGTCGCTCCTCGGCGACCCGCGCGTGCGCGTCCTCGTCGAGGATGGTCGCCGCGCCCTGCAGTCCTCGAGCGCGCGCTACGACGTCATCGAAGCGGACGCCCTGTGGCCGAGCGTCGCCTACAGCGGGAACCTCTACTCGGAGGAGTTCTTCACGATGTGCGCGGGCCGCCTCAAGCCGGGCGGGCTGATCTGCACCTGGGCTCCGACCGCGCGCATCTACTCCACCTTCGTCGCCGTGATGCCGTACGTGGTCGGCCTCGGGGACCGCCAGGTGCTCGTCGGCAGCAAGGAGCCGCTCGACGTCGACCTCCCCGCCTGGCGGGCCCGCCTCCGCTCGCCGGAGGTGAGCGCCTACCTGGGGGAGGAGGGCGTGGCGAGCACGGATTGGATGCTGGAGAGGCTACAAGCGCTGCACCGCAGCGGCCGGCGCGAGCCGGAGCGTGACCGCAACCGCGACCTCTTCCCGCGGGACGAGTTCAATTCGCCCCCCTGAGGCGGGCTCGAACCCGCCTCAGGATTTCGCGGGAACCGCCTCCAGTCTCCGCGCCACCGCGGCCAGATCGACTCCCGTGGCCGCCCGGATCTGCTCGGTCACGCTGATGGCGGCCTTGGCGAATCCGCCGCTGGCCTGGCCGTCGGCGGGCAGGACGGTCACCTTGTGCACCTTCAACCTCTGGCCCGCGCCCGCCACCTGGTTCACGAGCGGGATGACCTGCTGCAGGGCGAGGACCTCGCGCGCACCCTCGCCGGCCACGGCGTAGGCCTCGAACACGCTCTTGAGGGCGGCGGCCTCCGCCTTGCCGCGCTCGACGAGGCGGGCGGCGAACCCGCGTGCCTCTTCCTCGCGCGCGCGTCGGTCCGCTTCCGCCACCTGCACGACGTCCGCCTCGAGCTGGCGCTTGACCTGCAGGGCGCGCGCCTTCTGGCGCTCGATCTCGGCCGTGACCTGGGCGACCTGGGCCTGCACCTGGCCCTGGGATTCGGCGATCAGGGCTTCGCGCCGGGTGCGCGCGTCCGCGATGCGCTTGTCCGTCTCCTGGCGCGCGATGGCGAGGTCGGCGTCGACCTTCGCGATCTCGGAGGCGGCGGAGTTCGTGGCCTGCTGCACCTGGGCGTCGGCGGCCAGCTTGGCCTCCGCGATGGCGGCTTCCATGCGCACGCGCGCGCCCTGGATGCGGCCGATCGAGTTCAGGTAGCCCACGTCGTCGGTGATGTTCTGGATCTTCAGGGTGTCGAGGACGAGGCCCATGCGGTTGAGGTCGTGCTCGGCTTCCTCCAGCAGCGTGTGCGCGAAGCGCGCCTTGTCCTGGTTGACCTCTTCCGGGGTGAGCTGGGCGAGCACGCCGCGCAGGTTGCCTTCGAGGGTCTCCTTGGCGATCTTCATGAGCTCCTGGCGCGGCTTGCCCAGGAAGCGCTCGATCGCGTTGTTGAGGAGCGGCTCCTCGCCGGGCAGCTTGATGTTGGCCACGCCGTGCACGTGCAGGGGGATGCCGCCCTTGGAGTAGGCGCCGCGCACCTCGATGTCGATGGCGATGTTGGTGAGCTCGACGCTGTCGATGAGCTCGAAAAGGGGGACGCGCAGGGCGCGCCCGCCGCGCACCACGCGATAGCCGACCTCCTTGTTGCCGACCTGGCGCACGCGGCCGGAGAAGATCAGGGCCTCGTTGGGCTGGCTGACGTAGAGCAGCTTCTTGATGATCTGGCTCAGGGTGACGAAGACGACGAGGGCGGCCAGGCCGAGGACGATGAGGACGGGCATCATCGCGTCACCTCCTTGCTCCCGACCAGGCTCCGGATGTCGAGGCCGACGGCGTTTGCCGTCTCCGACATCACGCGGGCCACCGCGGAGGGGAAGTTGGCCACGAAGGCGGCATAGGCCTGGCCGTCGCCCCCGTCCACGATGTTGAGCTCGCCGACCTCGGTCTGGGAGACGCGCGCGACCGCGGCCTCCACGAAGGAGCGGAGCTGCTGCAGCAGATAGACCTCGCGGCCGATCTTGCCCGCCGCCTTCCACTCCGCGGAGACGAGCTTGAGGGCCTCGGCCGCCGCGCGTCCGTTCTCGACGAGGGGCGCGGCCTCGCCGCGGGCCCGCGCCTCCGCGGCCTGGCGGGCGGCGGCCGCGGGCAGCACCACGTCGCATTCCAGGCGCAGCTTCTCCAGCTCGCCGCGCAGTCGCTGCAGCTCCTGCTCGGCGGTGGAGCGCGCGGTCTCGGCGGCGATGGCCGCCTCGTTCTCGATCGACTTGGCCTCCGCCTCCATCTTGGCCAGCTCCGCGCGGAGGAGGTTCCTCTTCTGGAGGACGGTGGCCTCCGACTTCTTCTGGGCCGACTCCGCGCGCTGGCGGGCCGCCGCCTGCTCCTGCGCGATCTTCTGGTTGGCCTCGTTCTCCGCGTTCTGGGCGTCGCGGATCATGAGGGCGATGCGGGCGCGGCCGAGGTTCTGGAGGTATTGCTGCTCGTCCGACACGTGCTGCACCTTGAGCACGTCCAGCTCCAGGCCCAGCTTGTCGAAGTCGTCCTGGGCGTGCGTCTTGAGGGTCTCCGCGAACTTGAGGCGGTCCTCGTTGACCTCCTCCGGCGTGAGTTGGGCCAGCACCTCGCGCAGCACTCCTTCCAGGGTCTGCCGCGCCACCACCGCGATCTGCTGCGGGCTCGTGCCCAGGAAGCGCTCGACCGCGTTGCGCACGTGGGCCGGGTTGTTCGAGATCTTCACGTTGGCGATGGCCTTGACGTCGAGGGGGATGCCGTTCTTGGAGTAGGCGTTGGTCACCGCCACCTCGACCATGAACAGCCGCATGTCCATCCGGTTCACCGTTTCCAGGATGGGGATGCGCACGGCCCAGCCGCGTCGCACCACCTTGTAGCCCGTGGACTGGCCGTTGGGCAGGGTGTGCTTGCGGCCCGAGAAGATCAGGATCTCGTTCGGGCGGCAGATGTAGAGGAAGCCCTTCACGATGGCGACGAAGAACGTGAGCGCGACCACCGCGCCCACCGCCGCTCCCAGCAGAACGATCGCCGTCCCCAGGCTCACGCCACCGATTTCCGCTCCCGTCATGAGCTCCCTCCAGTCAGAGGCGCGGGCGCGACAAGCGCCACGTCCTCACGCACGTCGACCACCACGACAAAGGCGCCGGCCG
>DASTLK010000141.1:0-2958 GCA_035715025.1 Vicinamibacteria bacterium | reverse complement strand
CCGCCGCAAGGAGGACGAGCAGGGGGATCACCTTCACGGCGGTGGCTGCGGTGTTGAACCGGGTCCCTTCCTTCACCCCGAAGGCGTGAAGGGCGCTGAGCCCGAGGAAGACGGCGACGAGGAACACGGCCGATCCCAGCCGGCCGACGGCCATGGGCGCAAGCTGGGCGGCGTTGGCGGCGAATACCGTGGCCAGGGCGGCGGTGGCGAACGTGCACTCGATCCAGAAGACGACTCCGGCCAGGAAGCCGACGAAGGGGCCGAATGCGGTCTCGACGTAGGCGTAGGGTCCCCCGGTCAGATCGACGCGACTGCCCGCCTCCGCGAAGCACAGGACGATGAGGCCCATCGCGACGGCGCAGACGAGGTAGGCCAGCGGAGCCGCGGGGCCGAGCGCGCGCGCGACGTCGGCGGGCAGGCGGAAGATCCCGCCCCCGATGGTCACGTTCACGATGCCGGCGGCGAGCCCGATGAGGCCGATGGCCCGGACGAGCGAGGACTCGCGCGCGGCCACGGCGGCGGGAGCGGCCATTCCGCCCTACACTACACGCCTCTTGAGCCGATCTGCCACGATCCTGGCCCTGACCGTGAGCCTCGCCCTGCCGCGACTCGCCCTCTCCGCCCCCGTTGCCGTCCGCTTCGGCGCGCTCTGGGACGGCAGCGGCCGCGTCCTGAAGAACGCGGTCGTGGTCGTGGACGGAGACCGCATCCAGAGCGTGGGCACCGAGGGGCCCGCGGAGGGCACGCCGGTGATCGACCTCTCCCGCTTCATGGGGCTGCCCGGCCTCATCGACGTGCACACGCACCTGACCTACGGACCGGCGCCGGGGAGCACTCGCGCGCCCGCCGTCAACATGGTGCTGGGCCAGGAGGCCGCGCGGAAGACGCTCGAGGCGGGCGTCACGACCGTGCGCGACATGAACGCCGCCGAGTACATGGACGTCGCCCTGCGCGACCTCATCGCCACGGGCGCGGTGGTGGGCCCGCGCATGTTCGTGGTCGGCTACGGCCTGCACATCACGCGCACGCGGACGGGACTTCCCCCCACTCCCGGCACCGTGGACGGTCCCGACGCCGCCATGCGGGTCGCGCGCGAGCAGATCGCGGCCGGAGCGGACTGGGTCAAGATGTTCGGCTCCACGGGCAGCGGCCAGGACGTCTCCGGGCAGCAGACCTTCACCTACGAAGAGATGAAGGCGGCCGTCGACGCGACGCACGCGCTCGGCAAGCGCATCGCCGTCCACTCCTACGGCCCTTCCGGGGCGCGCGACGCGGTGCGGGCGGGCGCCGACTCCGTCGAGCACGCGACGGACTTGGACGACGCCACCATCGCGGAGATGGTCCGGCGGGGCACCTTCTACGTACCCACCATCGACCACAACCGGTACTACGCGGAGAACGGCGACCGCTTCGGGTATGCCCCCGGCTACCGTGAACGGCTGGAGGACTTCATCCGCCGCAACCTGGAGACGACGCGGCGCGCGGTCAAGGCCGGCGTGCGCATCGCCATGGGCTCGGATGCGATCTTCACGATGTTCGGCGAGAACACGCGGGAGCTGGGCTGGTTCGTCAAGGCGGGGATGACGCCGGAGCAGGCCGTGCGCACGGCGACGACGAACGCCGCGGCCCTCCTGGGACAGGAGGGGCTCCTGGGCACGGTCACCCCCGGGGCCCATGCCGACCTCGTGGCCGTCGAGGGCGACCCGCTGGCCGACATCGACGCCGTCATCCACGGCGTGCGCTGGGTCATGAAGGGCGGCGCGGTCGTCCTGGACCGTACCTCCGCGCGCTGAGCCCACACCACCACTTCAGCGGCGGGGGGCGTGAGACATCCTGGCTCCCGTTTGCGCGTCATGGTGCAGTCCCCTAATCGAGGAGGAACCATGGTCTGGAGGCGCGGGATTCTGGGTCTTTTGGCCGCCATCTGTCTCGCCGGCAGCGCGGCCGCCGCTCCGCCTGCGAATCCCCCGCTCGGGGTCAGAGCCGACACGTCCGTCCCGGGGCAGGTCACGCTGACGTGGCTGGCCGTCACTGGCGCGGATTCGTACCGCATCTACCGCAAGGTGGACCCCCTCATCGAGATCGTGTTGATCCCTACGGCGCCTCCGCATTGGCAGTTCATCGTGCCCGTGAGCCCGGTGGCCACCGCGACCGGCCTCAGCTACACCGACACCGGCCTGCCGCCGCTCGTGCGGCAGTTCTACGTGGTGACCGCGGTCAACGACGACGGTGAGTCGCCCTTGGGCCTCCTGGCCGCTCAACTGGAGGCGCGCGTCCAGGCGCCGCCCGACGCCGCCGTGTTCGGCTTCGCCGACATGCATAGCCACCAGTTCTCGAACCTCGGGTTCGGGCACAAGGTCGTGTTCGGCGAGGCCTTCTCCAGCGGAGGGGAAGCAGCGGCGCTGCCCGTGTGCGAAAACGTCCACGGCTTCGCCGGGCTCAGCGACGTCGTCGGCACCGCGACCAACGAGAACCTGGGCCACCACACCGGGGGCTTTCCGAACTTCGACGGCTGGCCGGGCTGGCACGACCACACCCACCAGCAGATGTACGTGGACTGGGTGCAGCGCGCTTACGAGGGCGGCCTGCGCCTGATGGTCGTGCACGCGTTGAACAACAAGATCCTGTGCGTGGCCAACGGGCCGGCCTCCGGACAGTCCTGCGACGACATGCCGGCCGTCGACCAGCAGCTCCAGGCCGCGACGGACATGGAGGCCTTCGTCGACGCGCAGTCCGGGGGGCCGGGGAAGGGTTGGTACCGGATCGCCCATTCCGCGACGGAGGCGCGCCACATCATCAATGGGGGCGGGCTGGCCGTGGTCCTCGGGATGGAAGTGGACGAGCCCTTTGGCTGCAGCCTCGGAGGAAGCTGCACCGATGCGGACGTGGACGCCGCTCTCACCGACTACTACGCCAAGGGCGTGCGCCACTTCTTCCCCGTGCACGTGATCGACAACG
>DASTLK010000140.1:0-28836 GCA_035715025.1 Vicinamibacteria bacterium | reverse complement strand
GCTCCAGGACCAGGTGGCTTCCCGGCCAGACCACGAGGTTGCCCGCGTCGCTTGTCTCCGCGTCGCTGAGCACGATCCCCGCCAGCATGGTGAAGCTCAGCACGGACCCGGCGGGCACGCCGTTGTCGGGGGTGTACATCCCGTCGAGATGCGCATGGGGCCGCGCGCCCGCGTCGTTGTCGCTCGGAAAGGACAGGGCGATCTGCGCGGTGGTCACGCGCTCGAGCCCCTCCTTCCCGACCAGGGACGCGGCGACGGCCGAGGCGGCCGTCTCGCGGAAGAGATCGAGGATGACGTCCGCCTTCTGCAGCTCCGGGCAGAACGACTGCGCGCGCATCCGCGGAACGTCTTTCGGGTTCAACCCCCGGCCGATCGACGCGTTGATGGCGCGGAGCGCGGCCTCGTGGCGCTCTCGTGGCACCAGGCCGGGCAACACCACGTAGCCGCGCGCCCGGAGCGCGTCCCTCTGCACACCCGTAAGCGTCTCCACGACCGTGGTTTCGATGCAAGATCCCGGCCGGGTGTGCTGATCGCCGACGGCGTTGACAGCCAGCGCGGGTGCGCGCAGGCTCTTCTTAGGGACACCATAAACGCGCGGCTCGGGCCGTCCGCGCGCAAAGGAGGAGACAGGATGGCGAAGAAGGCAGCGGCGAACGAGGCCCCGATCGAGAAGGAGGTGCGCAAGCTCCGGAAGTTCATCAAGAGCACGCGCATCGCGATGTTCACCACCGTCGCCAGCGACGGCCGCCTCCGCAGCCGGCCCATGGCCAATCTCAAGGGCGGCTTCGACGGCGACCTGTGGTTCGTCACGCGCTCGACCGCACCCAAGGCGGAGGAGATCAAGGACAACCAGCACGTCAACGTCTCCTACGCAGACCCGGAAGCCGAGCGATTCGTTTCCATCAGCGGCCTGGCCAGCCTGGTCCGGGAACCGGCGAAGCTCGAGGATCTCTGGAGCCGCCGCCTGCGGGCCTGGTTCCCGGCCGGCAAGAAGGATCCGGAGCTGGCCCTCATCCGCGTGCGCATCGACCGCGCGGAGGTCTGGGACTCCAAGACCTCGACCATGGTGCATCTCGAAGGCCTGGGCGCGGTCCTGGCCAAGCGCCGCGCTCCCCGCGCAGAGGAGCGCTCCGCGGGGCCGGCCCCGGGCGGCGGCGTCGGCGCGGGTGCCTGACCGACGGCATTCCGGCCGCATTGATTGAGGCCGCATACGGAGGTCGCTCAATGAGCGACTTCAAGTCCTCAGGCCGCTCGGTCAGCGCCAGAGGGGAAAAGGATCGATGGGCCGGCCGCGCCACGGCCGCTTCGGGTCCGCCACCTCGTAGATCGCGAAGTGCAGGTGGGGCGCGTTCGGCGGCGCATTGCCGGTGGTCCCCACGTATCCGAGCACGTCGCCGCGCGTGACCTTCTGGCCTTCCGCCAGCCCGTCCGCGTACCGCTCCAGGTGCGCGTAGTAGTAGCCGTACCGTCCGGCGCCGTCGAGCTGGTACACGGTGATCCCCCCGGCGCCGCCGTTATGCAGGCGGACGATGCGGCCGTCCTCCACCGCCAGCACCGGCGTCCCGCGCGCGGCCATGATGTCGAGCGCGTGGTGCACGCGCAGGCCCCCCGCGCGCGCGTCGTTGAAATTGTCGGTCAGGGCCGCGGGGGCCACGCCCTTCACGGGGATGAGCAGGGTCCGCTCGCGCAGGTCCGGCTGCGGCTCCCCGGCGGCGGAGCTGGCCTCGAGCTCGTCGGGCATCACCTCGATCGCGCCGCGGGCCAGAAGCACGAGCCGCCATCCGATCACGACCACCGCCAGCAGCGCCCCCGCGACGAGGCCGCAGGCGATCAGCCCGGAGACGGTGTGAAGGGAGAAAGTGCGGCGGGCCACGGTCAGGGATCATCCCGGCGCGCGGCGGCGTATTCGTGCGGGTCGTTGAGGTTCCGGAACAGCCGCGTCCCGGGACCGAAGCGCGCGAGGTCCGCGTCGGTCAGGACGCGGACGCGCACGCGTGGCCAGAACGACGTCATCTTGCGCTCTCCCGACGCGAGTGCCTCCTGCACGGGCGCGGAGCAGGCGGCGGCGTAGGCGGCGCAGAGTGGCTCCGCTCCCTCGGCGACCGCGGGCACCGCCGCGTCCCAGCCGGCCAGCGCGTCGCGCACGTGTGCCAGCAGCGTCTCCGGCACGAAGGGCATGTCGACTCCGAGGAGCAGGACAGGGCGGGGGGCGGCGACGGACAGCGCGGCGGCAAGCCCGGCGAGCGGGCCGCCGTCCGCCAGGGCATCCACATGGACCGGCAGACCGCGATCCGCGTAGCGGAGCTCCTCTCCGCTCAGCACGCGCACCTCGCGGCACACCGCGCCCAGGCGGGTGATCGCGTGATCGAGGAGCGTGCCCCCGTCCCACGGAAGGAGCGCCTTGTCTCGCCCCATCCGCCGGCTGTGCCCGCCCGCGACGACGAAGCCGACCACCGCATCCGACGGGGTCACGACCGGCGCTTGAACGACCAGCTCACGCGGAACTCGGCGGCGGGCGCGCCGTCGGGGTCGCGTCCCACCGAGCGCCCGGTGTAGCTCTCGCTCTCGCCGCTGGCCGCGGCGCGCGCGATCGCCGCCTGCATGCCGGCCAGGTCGTCGAAGGTGAAGAGCGAGGGGCCCTGGATCCGCTTGGTGAAGTCGGCCTCGATGCCGCGCAGGATCATCGCGATCGACGCCGGCGCCGCCTGCGCCAGGATCAGGGCCGGCGCGCCCGTGGACATCTCCGCGGCCATGGCCTGGGCGGCGAAGTAGGTCGAGCGGAACGGGTTCTGCGTCCGCCATCCGCCGGGGAGGCCCACCGTGCACCCGCTCTCGTCGAGCTGCCGGAGGCTCAGGCCGGCGCAGGCGGCGAGGGGCAGCTTGCGCCAGAGGTAGACCTTGAAGTTCCACGGTTTCAGGAGCCGAAGCCGCAGGGCGTCCGCGCGCTCGTCGAAGATCACGGTCCGGCCTTCTCGGGCACGCGGGCCCAGCCCGTCCGCTGGAGGCGCGCGTAGAGAAGCAGCAGCCCCATGTAGAGGAGCATGTCCGAATAGCGGTCCATCGTCGAGTCCCGGGAGGCGCAGGCGGACGAGGCGCTCCACCGGATGGAGGCCCCACCGGTGCGTTCGGCCAGCATGTGCGACCGATCGTATAATCATCTGTTGCGCGCGCGGAGCGGGGACGCACCTGCATGGGCCTGACCGAGAAGCTCGAGACACTGCCGGTCCGTCCCGGCGTGTACATGTTCAAGGACGGGGAGGGGCACGTCCTCTACGTCGGCAAGGCCCGTGTGCTTCGCGACCGCGTGCGCTCGTACTTCCAGGCCGGCCGCCCCATCGATCCCCAGCGCGGCGACATGGTCTCGCAGATCTCCGATCTCGACCTCGTGGTCACGGACACCGAGATGGAAGCGCTGGCCCTCGAGAACAACTTCATCAAGCGCCACCAGCCGCGCTTCAACATCCTCCTCCGCGACGACAAGAACCATCCCTACCTCAAGCTGACCCTGGACGAGGAGTACCCGCGGATCTACGTCGTCCGGCGCGTGGCCGAGGACGGGAATGCGTACGGGGGTCCTTACATCCCGGCCAAGCTGGGGCGGCGCACGGCGTCCATGGTGCACCGCATCTTCGGCATCCGGTCGTGCAAGGAGACGCTCAACGGACGGCGCCCGCGGCCCTGCCTCCAATACCAGATCAAGCGCTGCCTCGCCCCCTGCGTGGCCGAGATCTGCTCCCTGGACCGCTATCACCAGGCGGCCCAGGACGCGCGTCTCTTCCTGGAAGGGCGCACGGACGAGGTCGTGAAGAGCCTGCGCGCGCAGATGGAGGAGGCGGCCCAGGACTCGCGCTTCGAGGAGGCGGCGACCTTGCGCGACCACATCCGCGCCCTGGACCGGCTGGAGGCGCCGCAGAAGATCACCACCACCGACATCGACGAGCGCGACCTCTTCGGGGCCCACGTGGAGTGGGACCGCGCCGCCCTCCAGGTCTTCTCCGTGCGCGACGGCAAGGTGGTGGGACGCGAGGGCTACCTCGTCCACCGCGTGCCGGAGCCGGAGCGGTTCCTCTCCTCCGCGATCCAGCAGTACTACGCGGACGGCCAGCGCTACGTGCCGCGCGAGCTGCTGGTCCCGGTCGAGATCCCCGACCGCGGGCTGCTCGAGGAGTGGCTGAGCGGCCGCCGGGGGAGTCAGGTGCGCATCCGCGTCCCCCAACGCGGCGAGAAGGTGCGCCTGCTCGAGCTGGTCCTGCGCAACGCCCGCCTCGCCTTCGACCTCGAATGGCGGCATCCCCGCACGCAGTCGCAGGAGATCCTGCGCGGGCTGCAGGACCTGCTGCAGCTGGAGGTCGAGCCGCGGCGCATCGAGTGCTTCGACATCTCGAACATCCAGGGCTCGGACGTGGTCGCCTCCATGGTCGTGTTCGAGGACGGGCAGGCCCGGAAATCGGACTACCGGAAGTTCCGCGTGCGCGGCATCGGCGACGGACCCGACGATTTCGCCTCCATGCGCGAGGTGGTGGGGCGCCGCTACCGGAGGCTGCTCGAGGAAGGCAAGGAGCTGCCCGACCTCGTGCTGATCGACGGCGGCAAGGGCCAGCTCTCCGCGGCCACGGAGGCCCTGGCCGAGCTGGGGCTCGGCGATCAGCCCGTGGCCAGCCTGGCCAAGCGCGAGGAGCTGATCTTCGTGCCCGGCCGGGACGAGCCCGTGGCCCTTCCGCGGTCCTCTCCCGTCCTCCAGTTCGTCCAGCGCGTCCGCGACGAGGCCCACCGGTTCGCGATCGGCTTCCATCGCCAGACGCGCTCCAAGCGCACCCTGCGCTCGGACCTGGACGACATCCCCGGCATCGGGCCGGTCAGGCGGCGGAAGCTCCTCTCGCGCTTCGGATCCCTGCGCGGGGTGCGCGGCGCGAGCGTCGAGGAGCTGGCCAGCGCCGTGGGCCGCACGACGGCGGAGCGGATTCGCGCCTGGGCCGACCGTACACCGGCGCCCCAGTCATGACCGCGCCCCGTCATGACACGAATTCGACGTTCAAGCCCTTGACCGGCGTCTGACGGCCATTGCATCATCGCGCCAATCTGATCCTCATACGGTTCCCGGCCTGTTGACGTAGGGGAAGGGCCGCTACATATATTTCGAGCTCCTCCCCGAGGCGGTACTGAGAGTCTTCGACTCCAGGAAATGAACGGGAGGAGTGTATGAGGCACCGGTTCCTTGGACTCGCCCTGGCCTGGCTCCTGGTCGGCCTGGGCGCCACGCTCGCATACGCACAGGGCGGCAACACGAGCGCTCCCCTCACGGGAACGGTGGCCGACGCCACCGGCGCCCCCGTCCCCGGCGCCAACGTCGTCGTGAAGAACGAGGGCACGGGCGCGACGTACCAGGCCGTCAGCGGCGACAAGGGGACCTTTGCCGTGCCCGCCCTCCAGGCGGGCACGTACACCATCACGGTCTCGCTGTCGGGCTTCAAGCAGTCCGTCACCAAGGGCTTCAAGATCCTGGCCGCCACTGCCGCCTCGCTGCAGGCGACGCTCGAAGTCGGCGGGCTGGAGGAGACGGTGACGGTGGAGGCCGCCGGTGCCCCTCTCGTGCAGACGCAGTCCACGGCCATATCGACCACGGTCGAGGTCGGCCAGATCAACAACCTGCCCGTGCAGTCGCGCAACGCGCTCGACTTCCTGGCCGGCATGCCGGGTGTGTCCACGCCCGGAGGTTCACGCGACTCGATCGTCAGCGGCCTCGACCAGAGTGCGATCAACATCACGATCGACGGCATGAGCGTGCAGGACAACTACCTCAAGACGACGGACGGTTTCTTCGCGCGCCTGAGCCCGCGGCTGGACGCGGTCGAAGAAGTGACGATGACCACGGCGGGCGGGGGAGCGGAGACCTCCGGCCAGGGCGCGGTGCAGATCCGGTTCGTCAGCCGCCAGGGCACGAACGACTACCACGGCAGCGTCTACGAATACTTCCGGCGCGACTCCCTCAACGCGAACACCTGGTTCAACAACCGCGACCTCCCGCCCGACCCCGCGACGGGCAAGGCGCCGCGGGCCAAGCTCAAGTTCGACAACTACGGCGTGCGCTTCGGCGGCCCCATCCGCATCCCGCACCTCTTCGACGGCCGCAACAAGGCGTTCTTCTTCGTGAACTACGAGGAGGTCCGGCAGCCGGCGGACGTGCAGCGCCAGCGCATCATCCTGAGCCCGTCCGCCCAGCAGGGGATCTTCCGCTACAACGCGGCGGGCGGCGTGCGCGAGGTGAACCTGCTCCAGCTCGCGGGCGCGAACGGGCAGACGGCGACCATGGACCCCACCATGGCGGCGCTGCTCGCGAAGGTGCGGAGCGCGGCGGGGCAGGGCGGCATCGCCGACCTCTCCGATCCGCTCGTCCAGCGGCTGAGCTACCAGGGCGGCTTCAGCAACATCACGCGCTATCCGCACGTGCGGCTGGACATGCAGCTCTCGAACAAGCACCGCATCACCGCGACCTATACGCTCAACAAGCTGCTCTCCGACCCGGATACGCTCAACAACCGGGACGCCGCGTTCCCGGGCTTCCCGATCCACGGCGTGCAGGACTCGAAGCGCTTCGCGTACCAGGGGTCGCTGCGCTCCGCGCTGACCGCGAACCTCGTGAACGACCTGCGCTTCTTCGGCGCCACGGGCGGGGCCACGCTGTTCTCGACCGAGATCACGCCCGCGCTCTTCAGCGATCCCGCCGCCGACCAGGGCGGTCGGTTCCTCAACATCAACGGCGCCTGCTGCGGCACCGGCCAGCTCCTCATGAACCCCGCGGGCAACATCGGCGTCCTCGGTGGCGGCTTCGGGGGCGCGCAAAACATCAGCTCGCGCGAAGCCTCCACCAAGGTGGCGCACGACAGCCTCAACTGGGTGCGCGGCGCGCACAACCTGAATTTCGGGGTCGAGTTCACGCAGGCCGACGTCTGGTTGCAGAACCAGAGCCTCGTGCCGCGCATCGACTTCGGGATCAACAATAGCGATCCCGCCTTCGCCCTGTTCAACACCACCAACTTCCCGGGGGCCTCGGACACGCAGCTCGCCAACGCGCGTGGCCTCTACGCGATCCTCACCGGCCGTGTCACCGGGATCAACGGCAACGCGCGACTCAGCGAGAGCGGCGAATACCAGTACCTCGGATCGTCCCTGGCCCGCGGCCGCATGCGACAGTTCGACGTCTTCGCCCAGGACTCCTGGCGGGCGAAGTCGAACCTGACCCTGAACTATGGCCTGCGCTACGTGGTCCAGCTCCCGCTGTATCCCACCAACGCCAACTTCTCGACCGCCACCGTGCAGGACGTGTGGGGCGTGTCCGGCGTGGACAACCTCTTCAAGCCGGGCGTCCTGAACGGGAAGAAGCCGGAGTTCGTCCAGTTCCAGGCCGGCCAACGCGCCTACAACAAGGACTGGAACAACCTCGCGCCCAATCTGGGCGTGACCTGGCGGCCGACGATCGAGAAGGGATTGCTCGGGAAGCTGTTCGGTCACGAGCCCGTGTTCCGCGCCGGGTTCGCCATGGCCTACAGCCGCAACGGCATGTCGGACTTCACCGACATCTTCGGGGCCAACCCGGGTATCTCGATCGATGCGACCCGCAGCTACGAGCTCGGTAACCTGGGGCCGGCGCCGGTGCTGTTGCGCGACGAGGCGCGCCTCGCTCCTCCGCTCGTGGCCACGCGGCCGGCCTACCCGCTGGGGGACGTCATCACCGGCGACATCTCCATCTTCGACCCCGACCTGAAGATCCCGTACTCCCAGACCTGGAGCGCCGGGTTCCAGCGCCAGCTCGGCAAGAACATGGCCTTCGAGGCGCGCTACATCGGCTCACGTGGACGCGATCTCTGGGTGGACTACAACGTCAACGAGGTCAACATCGGGTCGAACGGGTTCCTGGACGAGTTCCGGCTCGCCCAGCAGAACCTGTTCGCGAACATCGCCGCCGGCCGCGGAAACACCTTCAAGTACTTCGGACCCGGCACGGGCACCTCGCCCCTGCCCATCTGCCTCGCGTACTTCAACGGGATCCCGTCCGCCCGCGCGGGTGATCCTGCGCTCTACACGTCGCCGCTGTTCGGCAACAACAACTTCATCAACCCGCTCGCGCGTTTCAACCCCCAGCCGTACGTGCCGGGCGGAGTGAACCAGAACACCGGCCTCGACGGCGACCCTACGCGGCGGGCCAACGCGCGCGCGGCCGGCCTGCCCGTGAACTTCTTCCGGGCCAACCCCGACCTCCAGGGCGGGGCCTGGATCCGCGGCAACGGCGGAGGCACGGACTATCACGCCATGGAGATCGAGCTGCGGCGCAACATGGCCAACGGCCTCTTCTTCCGCACCAGCTACTCGCTGGGGCGCTCGTGGGAGTGGCAGCGCTTCGGTCTGCAGCAGCCCGACCAGAAGCGGATCAACACCGGCGTGGAAGGCAGCATCACCCACGCCCTCAAGCTGTACGCCATCTGGGAGCTGCCCATCGGCAAGGGACGCAGGCTCCTGGGTAGCGCCCATCCCGTGGTGGACGCCATCCTCGGCGGCTGGCAGCTCGCCACCATCAGCCGCGTGCAGAGCGGCCGCATGCTCGACTTCGGCAACGTGCGCCTGGTGGGGATGAGCCGCAAGGAGTTCCAGAAGGCCTTCAAGCTGCGCTTCGACGACGCGGGCAAGGCGATCTACATGCTGCCGCAGGACATCATCGACAACACGAACCGGGCCTTCAGCGTGAGCGCGACCTCCCCGACCGGCTATTCGTCGCTGGGCGCGCCGACCGGCCGTTATCTCGCTCCCGCCAACGGCCCCGACTGCATCGAGATGGTGGATCCCACGAGCACCATCCAGGCCTCGACCACGACCGCGCAGTTCGGCTACAACTTCGGGCCCGGCAAGTGCGGCGAGGGAAGCCTCGTCATGACCGGCCCGACGTACTGGACGACGGACATCAGCCTGGTGAAGAAGTTCAAGCTCAAGGGCAACGCCACCATCGACTTCCGGGCCGAGCTGCTCAACGCCTTCAACCACGCGAACTTCGTCCCGGTCACCGGGAGCGGCACGCTGGTCGGGTTCGACGCCCGCACGGGCACGTCGGCGACGGCGTATTCAAACCCGAGCTCGTTCCTGCTGACCAACAGTACGGCGGCGGAGTACGCGCCGCGCGTCGCGCAGCTCGTGGCCCGCTTCTCGTTCTAGCTTTGATCTCAGGGGGGGCACTCGCGCGCCACCGCGATGGGCGCTCGCGGCCCCCCCTGAAACCCCCCTCGCCGGTCGCCGCTGCTACGCAGCGCCGCCGCGCTCTGCGGTCGGCTGGGTACTTCGCATCCCATTCCCGGTGACAGGCTATTCTCTTCGCGCTTGAGCCGATCGGTCTTTCTCGTGTCCGCCGCGCTCGTCGCTGCGGGTGCGTTCGTGTACGCGCCCGTGCGGCACCACGAGTTCGTGAACTTCGACGACGCGCAGTACGTCAGCCAGAACCACGCAGTGACGGGCGGGCTGAACGGACGGTCCCTATCGTGGGCGCTGACCACCGGGCATGCGGGGAACTGGCATCCCCTGACGTCGCTCTCGCACATGCTCGACGTCGAGCTCTACGGCCTCGACCCCGGCCCGCACCATCTGACGAGCGCGGTGCTTCACGTCGTCAACGCGCTCCTCCTGTTCGGCCTGCTCCTTCGCATGACGGGCGCGCTCTTCCGGAGCGCGTTCGTGGCCGCGCTCTTCGAGCTCCATCCCCTGCACGTGGAATCGGTGGCCTGGATCGCGGAGCGCAAGGACGTCCTGAGCGGGCTGTTCTTCTTCCTGACCCTCTGGGCCTATGTGGCCTACGTGCGCCGGCCCCGGGCGAGCGGTTACGCGCAGGTCGTCGTGCTCTTCGTGCTCGGGCTCATGGCCAAGCCGATGCTGGTCACCCTGCCCTTCGTCCTGCTCCTCCTCGACGTCTGGCCCCTCGGCCGCGCGGCGGAGCCCTTGGCGCGGCGCCGCCTCGTGGTCGAGAAGCTGCCCCTGGTGGGACTGGCTCTCGCCTCGAGCGTGATCACCGTGCTCGTCCAGCGGCACGCGGGCGCGATCAAGGGGCTCGGCGTCCTTCCTTTCGATCGCCGCCTCGCCACCGCGGTCCTGGCCTACGTGACCTACGCGGCCAAGGCCATCTGGCCCTCCGGCCTAGCCGCGATCTATCCCTATCCCGCGTCTTCGCCGCCGTGGCCGATCCTCGGCGCCGTCGCCCTCCTGGCCGCCGCCTCCGCGCTGACCGTGCGCGCCGCGCCTCGCCATCCCTACCTGCCCGTCGGCTGGTTCTGGTACCTCGGTACTTTGGTACCGGTCCTGGGGCTGGTGCAGGTGGGGAGCCAGCCCTGGGCGGACCGCTACACCTACCTCCCCGCCATCGGGCTCTTCATCATCGTGTCCTGGGGGACGGTGGACCTCCTCGCCCGCCGGCCGCATGGCAACGTCCTGCTCGGGGCGGGGGCGGCCGTGGTCCTCGCCGGCTGCGCCATCACCGCGCGGACGCAGGTCGGGTACTGGCGCAACAGCGTCGCCCTCTGGGAGCATGCGCTGGAGGTGACGGCGGGGAACCACCGAGCGGAGAGCAACCTGGCCCATGCCCTGGCCAGGCAAGGGAGGCTCGACGAGGCCATGGCGCACTATGTCGCGGCCCTCCGCATCGATCCCGACTTCGCGGAGGCGCACAACAACCTCGGCCTCGTCCTGGCCGACCAGGGTAAGGTGGGCGAAGCGATGAGCCACTATGCAAAGGCGCTCGTCGTGCTCCCCGACTACCTGGAGGCGCATGACAACCTCGGGGTGGCGCTCATGGGCCAGGGCCGGGACACGGAGGCCATCCGCCATTTCTCGGAAGCGGTGCGGATCGATCCCACGATCGCCGTATCCCACAACAACCTCGGCGTGGCCTGCGCCCACCAAGGGAGGCTCGACGCCGCGGCCCGCGAGTTCGCGGAGGCCCTTCGCCTCGATCCGGGCTACCCGGAGGCCCAGACGAACCTGGCCGTCGCCCACAACGGCCTCGGGGCCGCCCTCGGTGACCAAGGCAAGGCCGACGAGGCCATCGACCACTACGTCCAGGCCTTGCGGCTGCGGCCCGACCTCGCGGACGCGCACGCCAACCTGGCCCGCGCCCTGGCCGGGAAGGGAAGGCCCGACGAGGCCGTTCGCGAGATCCTCGAGGCCGTCCGCCTCCAGCCCGGCGATGCGGACCTTCACTACGACGCGGCCGTCCTCCTCGTTCGAGCCGGCCACGCCACGGAGGCCGTCCCCCATCTCCGGACGGCGCTGACCCTCGCCCCGACTCATGCGGAGGCGCGGCGCGCACTGGTCGCGCTGACCGCCGCGCATGACTGAGCGCGTCCAGGGCGTCCCGTCCGGCGCCGCGACGCTCCTCTGCGTCGATTCCGGCACGACGAACACCCGGGCCTGGCTCGTGGCCGGCGACCGGATCCTCGCCCGCCGCGAGGCGGCGCGGGGCGCGCGCGATAGCGCGCGCGACGGGCACGACCGCGCGCTGCGCGGCGCGCTGCGAGACTTGATCGCGGGTCTGCGCGCAACGTGCGACGGGCATGACGTCCTCCCGCCGCGTCACATCGCGGCGGCGGGGATGGTCACCTCGGCGCAGGGGCTGGTCGAGGTTCCGCACGTCCTCGCGCCGGCGGGTATTCGCGAGCTGGCCGCGGGCGCGCGGGAGACGCTCCTGCCGGACGTGGCCGACCTGCCCTTCGTCTTCGTGCCCGGCGTGAGGACGGCCGCGATCGCGGGCGCGGCGCCCGGAATCGGCGCCACCGACGTGATGCGTGGCGAGGAGACCCTCTGCATCGGCCTCCTGGGGCAGGGCCGGCTCGCTCCCGGAGGCGCGCTTCTCAGCGTCGGCTCCCACTGGAAGCTGATCCGCATCGACGAGGCCGGGCGCATCGCCTGGAGCCTGACCTCGCTCGCGGGCGAGATGATCCAGGCCGCGCGGGGCCAGACGATCCTCGCCTCCGCCGTGCCGGGGGGTCCGCTCACGGAGCCCGATCTCCCTCAACTCCTCGAGGGAATGGAGGAGGCGCGGCGCTCCGGCCTCGCGCGGGCCCTCTTCTGCGTCCGCCTGCTCGAGCTGTCGGGCGCGGCCACGCCGGAGGGCCGCCTGTCATTCCTGGTGGGCGCGTTCATCGGCGCCGACCTCGACCGGCTCCGCGCGAGCGGCGCGCTGGCCCCGGGAGCGCCGGTGACCGTGGCCGGCGACGAGAAAGTCGGCGGGGGCTGGGGCCTGGCCCTCGATCGTTTCGGCTGCCCGGCCCGGAGCTTGACCGCGGCCGAGGTCGAGGCGGGATCGATCGCGGGCCTCGGCACGATCCTGGCGGCTCGCGCGGGCTGACCTCGCCGCGCGGGGCCGGGTGCTACAGTGGCCGCGCCATGACGAGCCCGGCCGGCACGGCGAGCGCGATCGACTTCGAGGCGGCCCTGCGCCGGCTGGGCTACGAATCGTTCCGGCCCGGCCAACGCGAGGCCGTCGAGACGTTGATGACCGTCGGTCGCCTGCTGCTCGTGGCCCCCACCGGCGGCGGCAAGAGCCTGAGCTACCAGCTTCCGGCCGTCTCCCTTCCGGGAACCACGCTGGTCATCTCGCCTCTGGTGGCCCTGATGAACGACCAGGTGCAGGCCCTCACCGCGCGCGGGGTGAGCGCGACGTTCCTGGCCTCCACCCTCGACGGCGACGAGGTCCGCCGGCGCATGGCGCGCATGGGCCAGGGACGGTACTCGCTCGTCTACGTCGCGCCCGAGCGGCTGGCCTTCCCGGGCTTTCGCGGCCTCCTGCACGACATCGAGATCCCGCTGGTGGCCATCGACGAGGCGCATTGCATCAGCGAATGGGGTCACGACTTCCGGCCGGAGTACCTGGAGATCGGCTCTCTCCTCTCCGAGCTTCCGGCCGCGCGCGTGCTGGCCTGCACCGCGACCGCGACCCCCGTCGTCCGCGACGAGATCCTCAGCCGCCTCGGCCTGCCCGTGGACACGCCGCAGCACGTGCGCGGCTTCGCGCGGCCCAACCTGCGGCTCCGCGCCACCGAAGTGGACGATGCCGCCGGGCGCCGGTCGGAGGTCGATGCCCTGCTCGCGGAGGCCCTGGCGCGCCCCGGCGGCGGCCAGGGGATCGCCATCGTCTACGCCCCCACGCGGCGGGGCGCGGAGGAGGAAGCGGAGCGCCTGGCCCACCGCGGCTGGAGGACCGCCGTCTACCACGCCGGGCTGGGACCGGACGCGCGCGAGAAGGCGCAGCGGGCGTTCCTCGACGGCCGGGTCGAGGTGATGGTCGCGACCAATGCCTTCGGCATGGGCATCGATCGGGCCGACGTGCGCGCCGTCGTCCACCTCGGCCCGCCCGGATCGATCGAGGCCTACTACCAGGAAGTCGGCCGCGCCGGACGCGACGGAGCGCCCGCGTGGGGCCTCCTCATCGTCTCGCCGTCCGACATGCCGCGCCGGCGGCGTCTCCTGGAGAGCGACGCGCCCGGCGAGGCCGTCCTCGCCCACAAGTGGGGACTCTTCCTGGAGCTGATGCGCTGGGCGGAGGGCGGCAGCTGCCGGCACGACGCGATCCTGCGCTACTTCGGCGACGAAGCGGAGACGCTCGACGGATGCGGGCAATGCGACGTCTGCGCCGCCCTCGAGGAGAACACGGACGCGACGGGCGAGGCGGTGACCCTCGTCGTGCGCAAGGCCCTGAGCGCGATCGCGCGCGTGCACCATCGCTTCGGCCTCCAGGCCGCCGTGCGGCTCCTGCGCGGCGAGGCCGATCCCAGGCTGGAGCGCTCGGGTCTCGATCGCACGCCCACGTTCGGGTCGCTGCGCGAGCATCCGGAGCCCTGGCTGCTGCGGGTCCTGCGCCGGTGCGTCACCGCGGGGTGGGTGGACTTCACCCCGGACGAGAAGCCCGTGGTCCTGCTGACGGAAGCCGGCCGCGCGGTGATGAAGGCCGAGCAACCGGCCCGCCTCCTGCTGCCCTCGCGCGCGAGCGCGGCCCCCGCGGGCGGGGTGCGGGCGCGCCGAGATCGGGGCGCGGGCCGCCGTCCCGCCCTCCCCGGCGCGACCCCGGCCGAGATGGACGGCGCGGCCGCCAACGTATTCGAGGCGCTGCGCGCCCATCGCCTCACCGTCTCGCGCGCCCAGGGCGTGCCCCCCTATGTGGTCGCGAGCGATCGAACCCTCCGCGAAGTGGCCGTCCTCCAGCCCCGTACGCTCGATGCGCTGATGGCCGTCCACGGCATCGGCGCGACCAAGGCCGAGCGCTATGGCCGCGGTTTCCTGGACGTCGTCGCGCGCGCGACTCTCTGACCGGGCGACCGCCCGCCAAGGTCGAGAACCTCTACACTGGGTGCTGGGCACTTCAACGGAGCACCTGGACATGTTCACCCGCAATGCATCCCTGGTCGTTTTCCTCGCCGCCACCGCCCACGGGGGATGGGCGGCGGACGCTCCGCCGCCGCCCGGCTGGTACTGCAAGAGCGGGCTCAGCTTCGTGATGACGAGCGGGAACTCGGGCACCTCGACGCTGGGAGCAAAGGCGGAAGTGAAACGCCTGTGGCCGCGCTCGACCTTCGCCCTCACCGGCTCCGTCGTACGAGCGGAGGCCAGCGAGCCCACGCGGAGAGCGATCGGCGGCCCCACCGACTTCCAGATCGAAACGGGCCCGAGCGTGCTCAAGGCCGCGAAGTACGACGTCAATTCGACCTTCGACCGGCGCGTGACCGACCGCCTGGCCTGGCAGGTGGGAGGCGGGTTCGACCGCGATCGGTTTTCCGGCCTCGAGGGCCGCACCCTCGGCCTCGTCGGCGCGACCTACCTCTTCGCCAACCGGAAGGAGTTCACGCTCAAGTCGGGCCTGGCCGCCACGGTTACGCATCAGAGTGAAGTCGTGGACGATCCACCACGAAAGACACGTTCGTTGGCGTCCGTTTGAGCGCCGACGCCGAGAGAAAGTTCGGCGCCAACAGCGCGTACGTGGGCGGCCTGGCCGTCGATGAGAGCCTCGAGGACACGGCCGACGTGCGCGTCCGTTTCGCGAGTGCCCTCGCCGTCTCCATGAACCGGCGCCTGGCCCTGCAGGTCGGGCTGCTTCTCCTCTACGACCACCAGCCTTCGCTCGTCCTTCTGCCGCTCTTCGACGGATCCGCCGTGGCCACGGGGCTGACCGTACCGGCGCGCGCGGCCACCCTCGACACGACGTTCACGGTCTCCATCGTCGTCAGCTTCGCGCCGCGGGCGGCGACCCCGTAGTCCACCACCACAGCGCGGGTGCCGCGCCTGCCGCCATCCCCGCCGCCATGCCCAGGACGCCGCTGACGCCCGCGATCAGGCAACCCATGCAGCCGGTCAGCGCGGTCACGGAGAGCGCGACGGCCAGGTAGCCCGCGGAGCTCCCGTCGGCGCGGCCACGGGCCCTGACGCCTACCGCCACTCCGCCGAGGAGCCCGCCCGCCACGCAGATGCTCGGCGCGAGGAGGCAGACGCCACCGGCGCACAGATGAAGGCAGAGCGCCAGCGGCAGGAGCAGCGGACCCAGGCCGGCCACGAGGCCCGCCCGCGCGCCTCGCGCGAACTGCTGCCCCCGCCAGGCGGCGGCGGCGAGAACGGCCGCGAGGGCGACGCCGCTGCAGGCGCTGGCGGCGTAACGCCCGCAGAGGAGGATCGAGAGCCCGACCATCGGCGCCACCAGGGCCACCGTCGGCAGCGACGCACGCAGGCGGCCGACCTCGTACGCGCGTCGCGCGCGTCCGAGCAGCACGGCCTCAGGAGCGGCCATGGCTGATCCTCCAGGCGACGCGCAAACGGGCGAGCGCGCGCTGCACGCGCTTGCGGAAGGTCGCGCCGCTCACGGGCGGCGGCGCGCCGGAGGCGTAGGCGCGCAGGGTGGCCGCGTCCGCGGGATCGATCGAGGTCAGCACGGCCTCGATCGCGTCCGTGCGCTGGCGCGCGATGGCGAGCGCCTCCGGCCCCGCGGCGGCGTCCGGGGTCCCGACGGGCGGCTCGCCGTCCTCACGGCGCCGCTGCCGACGCCGCCGTGCCGTCTTGATCTCGTAGGCGGCGATGCCCAGCGACCAGCTCAGCGCGTCACGCGTGGGGTCGAAGAGGCCGGCGCGCGCGAAGACCTTCACCAGCGCCTCCTGGGCCGCGTCCTCGGCGTCCTCCGGCGGCAGATAGCGGCCGACGAAGCCGCGCAGGAGCGGCCACAGGCAGACGAAGACCGGGTGGAACGCGTCGCGGTCGCCGTCGGCCAGCCGCGCGAGGTCCCGTTGCAGGGCGTCGCGTTGGACACGATCCACCCGGGCGGACTCTTCCTAGCAGCAGCCGGGCGGGCAGAGACCGCAGCAACTCGCCACGGCCTGGACGGCCGTGCCCGCCGCGCGCGCCACCCCGGGCAGGGCCAGCAGCAGGACGGCGAGAGCCAGCACTCGGCGCATCGACTTCGAGACCATATCGACCTCCTTCGGCGGGCGGCTCGCCCGCTGGAAAGGATAGGCGGAAGGACGCCAGAGCGTGACCGGCTTCAGCGCAGGTCGGCCAGGATCTCCCGCGCCGCGTTGGCGGCGGGACCGCCCGTGACGCCGCCCCCGGGGTGGGTACCCGCGCCGCACATGTAGAGGCCGGGCAGCGGTCCGCGGTAGCGGCCCCATCCGAGGAGCGGACGGGCGAGGAAGAGCTGGTCGAGCGCCATCTCGCCGTGCGCGGGATGTCCGCCGGTCAGGCCGTACGTGCGCTCGAGGTCGAGCGGGGTGATCACCTGTCGCGCCAGCACCCGGCGCGAGATTCCGGGCGCGTAGGCCTCGAGGGTGCGGAGAGTGGCCTCGCCGACCTCGTCGCGGCGCGTCTCCCAGCTCCCCTCGCGCAGCGCGTAGGGTGTGAACTGCACGTAGACCGACATCACGTGCTGGCCGGGGGGAGCGAGCGTCGTGTCCCAGAGGGTCGGAATCGTCGCCTCCAGGTAGGGCTTGCGGGAGATGCCGCCGTACTTCGCGTCGTCGAAGGCGCGCTCGAGGTCGTCCACGTCGTCACCGATGTGGATGCGGCCGCGGAGGAGGTCCGGGGAGACGTCGCCGCGGAAGGGCGGCAGCGAGTCCAGGGCGAGGTTCACCTTGGAGGCCATGCCCTGCTGCCGGTAGTTGCGCAGCCGGCGGACGTCGTCGGGGTCGAGCACGGCGGGATCGAGCAGCTCCAGGAACGTGCGCTTGGGATCGGCGCCGGAGACGACGGCCCGCGCCGCGATCTCCTCGCCGCCGGCGAGGACGACCCCGGTGACGCGCCCGTCCTGGACGGCGATGCGCTCCACGGTCGCGCCCGTCCGGATCTCCGCGCCGTGCTGCCGGGCGGCGGCGCTGAGCGCTCCCGCCAGCGATCCCAGCCCGCCCATGAGCTGCACGGCGCTGCCCGCCCCGTTGCCGTCTCCGGTCGCGGCCTGCAGCAGGAGGTTGGCCGTCGTCCCCGCCGACCAGGGCCCGCCGAAAAGCCCGTGGATCCCGCGTCCGCAGACGATGGCGCGCATCACGTCGGTGGAGAACCACTCGGAGGCGAAGTCCGCCACCGCCATCGGACCCCAGCGCAGCAGGCGCTGCGCGTCCTCGCGGCCGAGCCCGCGGAAGCCCATGCCGAGGCCCAGCCAGGAAAGGATCGGGCCCTTCAGGGGCTGGTCGATGTCGGGCGGGGTCAGGACGAGAAGGCGCGAGAGATAGGCCGCGATGGCGGAAAGCGAGCGGTGGAACTCGGGATAGCGATCGGCGTCCTCGGGGGAGAGCTTGCGCAGCTCGAACGCGGTCTTGCCCGCGTCGCCCCAGAGGGAGACCCCGCCGCCCTCGGGCCGGAGCGCGAACACGCGCGGCTCGGCCTCCACGAAGCCGAGCCCGCGATTCTTGAGATCGAGATCCTCCACCACCGACCCGCGCAGGGGCCCGAGGAGATGCGCGACGGTGGAAGCCTTGAAGCCGGGATGGAACTCCTCGGTCACGGCGGCGCCGCCCACGACGTCGCGCCGCTCCAGGAGGAGTGGCTTGAGCCCGCCGCGCGCGAGCAGGGCCGCGGCCACGAGGCCGTTGTGGCCTCCCCCGATGATCACCACGTCCGGCTTCAAGCGACCTTTCCCTTCTTCCAGTCCTTGAGCAGCTCGAGGGCGGAGAGGCGGCCGGGCGCGCCCATGATGCCGCCGCCGGGATGGGTGGCGGATCCGCACAGGTAGAGCCCGCGGATCGGCGACCGATACCGTGCCCATCCGGGCACCGGCCGCAGGAAGAAGAGCTGCTCGAGAGACAGCTCGCCCTGGAAGATGTTGCCTTCCGTGAGCCCCCACTCGCGTTCGAGGTCGAGGGGCGTGAGCACCTGGCGGTGCAGGATGAGCTTCTTCAGGTTCGGCGCGTACTGCGCGATGGTGTTCACGACGGCGTCGCCGAAGGCGTCGCGCTTTTCGTCCCACGTGCCCTCGCGCAGCTTGTAGGGCGCGTACTGCACGAAGCAGGACAGGATGTGCTTGCCCGGAGGGGCGATCGACGGATCGGTGAGCGAGGGGATGACCATGTCGATATACGGGTGGGTCGAGAACTCGCCGTACTTGGCCTGGTCGTAGGCGCGCTCCATGTACTCCACGCTGGGCGAGATCGAGATCGCCCCGCGGAGGTGCGCGCCCGGCCCGGGCATCGCGGTGAACTCCGGCAGCCCGTCGAGGGCGAGGTTCACCTTGCCCGAGGAGCCCCGCAGCTTGTAGCGCCGCACCTCGGAGAGGAAGCTGCCGTCGAGCACGCCCGGCTCCACCATCTTGAGGAACGTGCGATGCGGGTCGACGCTGGACGACACGACGGGAGCGTCGATCTCCTCCCCGCCCTCGAGCACCACTCCGACCGTACGGCCGTCCTTCACCTTGATGCGCTCGATCGAGGCCTGGGTGCGGATCTCCACGCCGGCTTCCTGGGCCGCTCCCGCGATCGCCATCGAGATGGCGCCGGTGCCGCCGCGCGAGAAGCCCCAGGACCGGAAGACGCCGTCGATCTCGCCCATGTAGTGATGGAGGAGGACGTAGGCGGTGCCGGGAGAGCGCACGCCGAGGAAGGTCCCGATGATGCCGCTGGCGGACATGGTGGCCTTGAGCACGTCGGTCTCGAACCACTGGTCGAGCAGGTCGATCGCGCTCATGGTCATGAGCTGGAGGATGTTGTGCTGGGCGGTGCGGGAGAGGCGCTGGAAGCGCCGGCCCATGGCGAACAGGCGCGAGAACCCGCGCACGTCGAAGGACAGCGGATCAGGCGGCACCATGGAGAGGATGGGCTTGACGAAGCGGGCCATGTCCGCCATCGCCTTCGAGTATTCGTCGTAGGCCTCGGCGTCGAGCGGGCTGTGGCGGTAGATCTCTCGCCGCGTCCGCGCGTGGTCGCTCATCCGCCAGAGGTAGTCCCCGCTGGGCATGGGAGTGAAGGTGCCGTCCAGGGGCAGGATCTCGAGGCCGTGGCGGGGCAGGTCCAGCTCGCGGATGATCTCGGGCCGCAGCAGTGACACCACGTACGAGCAAACCGAGTACTTGAACCCGGGGTACACCTCCTCCGTCACCGCGGCACCGCCCAGGACGGGACGGCGCTCCAGGACGAGGACCTTCCGGCCCGCGCGGGCCAGGTACGCGGCGTGGGTGAGGCCGTTGTGGCCGCCACCGATGACGATGGCGTCGTAGCTCTTCGACATGGGAGCGGCCATCATATCCGATGGGTTCCGCGCGAAAGCGCCCCGCTGAGGCAAACCTGTCGCCGGCCCGATGGTCCTGCGTGCGCGCCCAGCGTCGTCGCCACCCCTTCGCCTCTATTACTTGCGGGCGGTCGATACGACGAGGCGTGCGGCACGAGGATTGAAGTGTCAAGATCGTCCCGTGGTGTGCGCGGCACGCGCCACCCGTGGTCCAGGAGGATGAAAACGATGATGCGATCCCTGCGCGCACTGGCCCGACTGTCGCTCCTCGTCGTGGCCGGAATGCTGGCCGTCCCCGCCCACGCCGCCCCGCCTTCCGTGAAGGCGCCGACGAAGGCGTCGGTCAAGGCCAAGGCACCGGCCGTCGAGCCCATGGACATCAACACCGCCACCGCGGCGCAGCTGGCGACGCTGCCCGGCGTCGGCGACGCCTACTCCGCGAAGATCATCGCGGGACGCCCCTACAAGAGGAAGGACGAGCTGGTGACGCGGAAGATCGTCCCCGCCGCCACCTACGCCAAGATCAAGGCCCTGGTCATCGCCAAGCAGGACTGACCGTGCCGTTGCCGCCGCGCGCGCCGCGTCGAGCGGCGCGCGCCGGCGGCCGCCGATAACTGGCACAATCGGGTCAGGACCACTGAGTGGAAGCCCTCCTGGCCCGGTACGGCTATCTGATCCTCTTCCCCGGCGTCGTCGTCGAAGGGGAGGCCTTCCTGCTTGCCGGCGCCTTCATGGCGCATCGCGGCGTCCTGGACCTGCCCATCGTCATCGCCCTCGCCGTCGCCGCCACCATGTCGGGCGATCAGCTCTACTACCGGGCCGCGCGCTCCCGCGGCCGCGCCTGGCTCGAGCGCCGGAAGGGCGCCCGCGCCAAGTACGCGAAGTGGATCGACCTCACCGCGCGCCGCGGCGTGTGGCTGCTGCTGGCCAGCCGCTGGACGTTCGGCCTGCGCATCGTCATCCCCGCCGCCTGCGGGGCCGTGGGCATGCCGCCTTCGATCTTCACCGCCGTCGACTTCGTCGCCGTCCTCATCTGGGCGCTCACCCTGGGACTGGCCGGCTACTACAGCGGCGCGGCCATCGAGAAGCACCTGAAGGACATCCAGCACGTCGGCTTCTGGGTGCTGCTGGCCGTCGTCCTCTGCGTGGCCGCGGTGATCGGCGCCCGCCGCGTGCAGCGCCAGGCCCGCGTGCGCGAGCTCAACGTGAACGACCTTCACGGGATCGTGCCTTTCATCATCGGGATGATCGGCGTCTTCAACATCTTCACCGCCATGTGGCCGCGCCGCGCCGCCGCCATCGTCACCCTGGCGCGCTGGGTCCCGCTCGACGTGCCCGAGGGCAACCGCCTGGTCATGCTGTTCGCCGGCCTCGCCCTGCTGCAGGTGACGCGGAACCTCGCGCGCCGCAAGGAGCTGGCCTGGTGGGTGGCGACGGCGGCCCTCGCCTCGTCCGTCGCCTCGCAGATCGGGCCGCACTTCGAGCTCCAGCGCACCATCCTCGCCATCCTCCTCCTGGCCTACCTCGTGATCTTCCGCCGGCGCTTCAGCGCGCAGAGCGACCCCGCGACCCTGCGCCGCGCCCTGGTCATGGCGCCCGCTCTCGGCCTGATCATCGTCGCCTACGGGTACCTCGGCCTGCGCACGCTCGAGGCGCACTTCCAGTGGCCGCCCGGCACGACCCTCCTCTCGGAGGCGATCCGCGGCGGCATCCTCATCACCCAGCAGAAGCTGCGCCCCCTCGATGCGCATGCCGCGCGCCTGCTCGGCTCGCTCCAGGTCGCGGGCTGGGTGGCGCGGCTCTACGTGCTCGTGCTGCTGCTGCGGCCGGTCGTGCTCCACGACCGATTGGAGGCGCCGCCCGAGGACGTGGACCGGATCCGGCGGGCTCACTCCCGGCACCCGCTCACCGCGTTCGCGCTGCGGCCGGACAAGCATCACCTGCTGGTCGCGGAGGGACGTGGCCTCGTCGGCTACGCGGTGCGAAACGGGGTCGCGGTCGCCTGCGGCGGCCCCCTCTGCGCGCCCGAGGACCTCGCGGCCAGCGTGCGTGACTTCGTCGAGCACTGCCGCAATCACGGGTGGAGCCCGTGTCTCTACGCCGTGCCCGCCGAGGACCTGCCCGCCTATGCGGGGGCGCGGCTCAAGGCCCTGCGCATCGGCGAGGAAGGCATCCTGGCCCCGAGTGCGGTGGCCTCGGGCAACGGACCCCTGGGCGCGGTCGTGGAGCCGGGCGCACTCGCGGTGTGGCGCTACGATCGGGGGGCCGCGGTGGACGCCGTGCTCGAGGAGCAGATCGTGGAGGTCTCGGACGAGTGGCTGGCCGAGCGCGAGATCGGCGAGCTCCACTTCACGTTCGGGTCTCTCGACCTCGAGGAGCTGGGGTCGCGGCCCGTGTTCGTGTACGGCCAGCCCGGCGGGCGGATCGACGCCTTCTGCACCTGGCTCCCGTACGCGAACGGGACGGGCATGACCCTGGACCTCCTGCGCCGTCGTCACGACGCAGCCGGCGGCTGCCGCGAGGTGCTCCTGGCCCGGGCGCTCGAAGCGCTGGCGGCGTCCGGCGTGCGCGAGGTCAGCCTGGGCCTCGTCCCCGTGACCTCCGCGGACGGGCGAGCCGATGTCGGCCCGTTCGGCCTGGCCGACCGGCTGGGGTCGATCTACGGCTACGACGACCTCTTCGCGCTCAAGGACGCGCTCGCGCCCCGCTGGGAGCCGCGCCACCTCGTCTATCCGGGTGACGCGGACCTGCCGCGCATCGCCGTGGCCGTGGTGGACGCGCACACGACCTTGCACGAGCGATCGCCAATTCCCCGATTGATCGCCGCCGCGCGTGCCCTGCGCCTCCGCACGTCCCGCCGGGAGCCGAGGTGAACGACGGGCCGGGCTTCTTCAGGGGTTTCGCGCGTTGGATCGACGCCCTGCCCGCCGGCGTGGTCTTCGCACTGGCCCTGGGCGCAGTGGCGGTGGCCGGGATGGTGGACGAGCTCACCGGAGCCGAGGCCAACGTGACCGTCCTCTACCTGCTGCCCATCGTGTTCGCGGCCTGGTTCCTCGGCGCCGCGGGCGGGCTGGGGATCGCCCTCGCCGGCGCGATCGCCGGGTGGGCGGCCGACGTGGCCACGCGCTCGTACGACGCACCCCGCCTCCCGATCCAGGTCTTCAACCTCGTGGCCCAGCTCGCCCTGTTCGCGGTGGTGGCGGCGGCGGTCGCGAGCCTGCGGAAGGGGGGGAACCGGGAGGCCGCGCTCGCCCGTACCGATTCCCTCACTGGCCTCCTGAATCGGCGCGGCTTCCTGGAGGTGGCGCGGCGCGAGATCGCGCGCAGCGCGCGCTCGGGCCGGCCGCTCACCGTCGTGCTCGTCGACGTCGACCGGTTCAAGGAAGTCAACGACGTCCGCGGCCAGGAGGCCGGCGATCGGCTGCTGGGCGGAATGGGAACGGCGCTTCGCTCGGCCCTGCGCGCCGTGGACGCCTCCGCGCGGTTCGATGGAGACGAGTTCGCGATCCTCCTGCCCGACGCGGACATCGCGTCCATCGAGTCCGTGCTCGACCGGCTGCGGCTCGTGCTGATGCAGGTGACGGCGGAGAAGGGGGCGCCGGTCACGGTGAGCCTGGGGGCGGCGACGTTCCCGCGCCCGCCGGCCAGCCTCGACGAGATGCTGCGCGCGGCCGGGCGGATGCTGCAGGACGCCAAGACGAACGGCGGTACCGGCGTCCGCCACGACGCGTTCTAGGGCCCCGACTCAAGCAGTTCTCCCGCAGCGACTTTGCGGAATGGTCTTCTGCGAGATGGCCGACGAGCGCGCTGCGATCACCGCGAATGAGCCGAAGGCGCGATACTGCGCGGCCGGCGGGTCTGCGGCTTCGACCGCGAACGCGTCGGACAGCACGGCGGTCAGGCGAAGCAAGCCACCAGGCGAGCGGCGTCACTTTTCCGGCTCGCCGCCCATCCCGAAGCGCTCCATCATCCGGTAGAGCGTGCGCCGGTCGATGCCGAGGACTTCCGCGGCGCGGGTGCGATTGCCTTTCAGCGTCTCCAGCACGTGCGCGAGGTAGCGCTTCTCCATCTGCTCGAGGGAGGGGAGCCCGTCGAAGAGCGGCTCCTCGAGGGTGGCCGGCGGCCGCTCCCGGAACGCCGCGGGCAGGTCTTCTCGCTCGAGGCTGTCGCCGGTGGCGCCGAGGGCGAGACGCTCGAGCACGTTCTCCAGCTCACGGACGTTGCCCGGCCACGCGTACGACATGAGGGCGGCCAGGGCCTCCGGGGCCAGGCGGCGCAGGGGCCCGCCCCGGGTGGCCACGTCGCGCAGCACGTGGGCGGCCAGGAGGGGAATGTCCTCGCGCCGGTCGCGCAGGGGCGGGACGGCGATGCGGATGACGTTGAGCCGGTAGTAGAGGTCCTGCCGGAAGGAGCCTTCGCGCACGGCCCGCTCGAGGTCGCGGTTGGTGGCCGCCAACACGCGCACGTTCACGGTCAGGACGCGCGACGCGCCGACGGGCCGCACCTCCCCCTGCTCGAGCACGCGCAGCAGCCGCACCTGCACCGCCGCCGTGGTCTCGCCGATCTCGTCGAGGAAGATGGAGCCGCCGTCCGCCTGCTCGAAGACGCCCTTCTTGTCGCCGAGGGCGCCGGTGAAGGCGCCCCGCACGTGCCCGAAGAGCTCGGACTCGAGGAGGCCTTCGGCGAGGGCGCCGCAGTTGACGGGCACGAACGGCCGGGGGGCGCGGCGGCTGTGATGGTGGAGCGCGCGCGCGATCAGCTCCTTGCCCGTGCCCGTCTCTCCCGTGATGAGCACGGGCGCGTCGGAGCCGGCGGCGTGCGCGATCTGCTTGTAGACGGCGAGCATGCCGCGGCTGCGGCCGATGAGCCCGTCCGCGGAAACCGCCTCGACCGCCTCCTGCACCGCGGGCGCGGACGCCGGCTGCGCCCGCCGCTTCAGCGCGCGATCGACCGTCTCCTTCACCTCGACGATGTCGAAGGGCTTGCTCACGTAGTCGAAGGCGCCCGCGCGCACGGCCTCGATGGCGGTCTCCAGGGTGCCGAAGCCGCTGATGAGCAGGATCTCCAGCCGGGGGTCCGCGCGCTTGAAGGCGCGCAGGAGGTCGAGGCCGGACAGCTCCGCGTTGAGGTTGATGTCGGAGACCACGAGGTCGAAGCCGCCGCGCTGGGCCAGGGCCAGCGCTTCGTCGGGGGTGTGGGCCAGCTCGATGTGGCGGTCCGCGCCGCGCAGCAGCTCGTCCATGAAGCGGCAGGTCTCGCGGTCGTCGTCGACGACGAGGATCCTAGGCACGTCGCCTGCGGCCGCCATCGTGGATGGGTGGCTGCCTGCGGCCACCATCGAGGGTGGGTGGCTGCTGTTGCTCGGCGGGCCGGGCCTGGGGCAAGCGCACTTTCACCTCCGTCCCTTCGTCATGGCGGCTGGCCACGGCGATCGTTCCTCCGTGCGCGGCCACCACGTCTCGCGCGATGGTGAGCCCGAGGCCGGTGCCCTTGCCGCGCTCCTTGGTCGTGAAGAGCGGATCGAACACGCGTCCGACGTGCAGGGGGTCGATGCCGGTGCCGGAATCGGCGACGGTGATCTCGACGTAGCCCCCGCTCGCTCCCGCCGTCACCAGCAGCTCGCCGCCCTCCGGCATGGCGTCGATGCTGTTGGTGATGAGGTTGAGCAGGACCTGCTCCAGCTGCCCCGCATCCACGTCCAGGAGGAGGCCCGGCCCCACCACCGTGCGCAGGGTAATCCCGGCCGCGGCCAGCGAGGGCCGGGCCAGCTCGCACACCCCCTCCACCAGCTCGCCCGCCGCCACCTCGGTCTTGTTCAGCAGGGGGCGGCGTGCCTGGTCGAGCAGCCCCTGCACGATCGTCGTCACCTTGCCGATCTGCTCCTGGACCGTGCGCAGGCGGACGGCGGACGCGGATGCGGGGGGCACGTCGGTCTGGATCATCTGCACGTAGCCGGAGATCAGGTTTAGGGGAGTCCCGATCTGGTGGGCCACGGTGGCCGCCATCTGGCCGGCCACGGCGAGCTGCTCGCTGCGCGCGAGCTCGCGCCGGGCCGCAAACAGGCGTTGCGCGCTCTCCGCGAGCTGGCGGTTGGTCTCGCGCAGCTCCTCGGTGGCGCGCCGGACCTCGTGCTGGAGGGCCGCGTTGAAGTCGCCCACCCGCTCGAGCATGGAGTTCAGGCCCTCCGCCACCGCGCCCATCTCGTCGCGGCGGCGGACGGGCGTCCGGGCCGTGAGGTCGCCGGCGGAGGCGCGCCGCATCGTGCCCAGGAGGTCCTCGATCGGCGAGAGGACGAGGGGCCGCGCCATCGCGTGCAGCATGGCGACGAGCACGAGGATGGCGATGGGCGTGAAGAGGAGGGCCGCCGTCCGCACCTGGTCGCGCACGCGCTGGACCGCCTCCATCGACACCGAGACCACCACCGCCCCGTAGGGCCGGTGATCGCGCTCGAGCGGCACCGCGACCAGGCGCGTCGGTCCCGCCAACAGGTCGGACACGGCACGGTCGCGCGATTGGATGGCCTGGCGCGACAGCGCGCCGACCCCGGCGGGCGCCTGCCGCTCCGTGGTCGTCGCGACCATGACGCCGCCCCCGGGTTCGATCCGGGTGAGGGTCAGCCCGCGCACGGCCGGGACCATGCGCTGGAAGTCGGCCAGCAGGTCGTCGAGCTCGGCGGCGGAGGGCAGCCCTTCGCGCTCCGTGAGCTCCGCGGCCACGCCGAGCGCGGTCGCGCCCGCGGCCTCGACCGCCTCGTCCTCCACCGCGGCCACGATGATGCGCCGCTGCACGTAGGTCGCTCCGCCCACGACCAGGGCCGCGCTGAGCGCCCACATGACGAGCAGGCGTGCGCGCAGGGGCAGGCCGGTGCGGCGAGGAGCGTCGGGCCAGGAGTTCATGGGCGCGCCGGGCGCGGAGCCCGAGCGTCCTACGATCGCGCCACCCGCGCCCGGGGTCAATCCGCGCGTCGCCGCGCGGGCGGCAGGGGCGCCGCGGTGTGGCGTCCCTGCCTGCCGGGCGCCGCGCCCGATCGCGGGTTTACGAGCCGCAACTGCATGCGCGGGCAGCCACTTGCACATCTCCCGCCAGCGCGGCCGCGCGTGGCACGCGCATTGGAGTGCTGGGTTGGCGACCAAGGAGGTCATCGATGAAAAAGATCATTGCCGCCGTCAACGTTTCGCTGCTCGCCCTGGCCGTGGGCGTTGCCGGGGCCGCCGCCGCCCAGACCACGAAGTCCACGTCCACCCATCCCGTGAAGTCGGCCTCCTCCTCCGCCTCGAAGGCGAAGGCGAGCAAGCCCGCGATGCACTCGGTGAGCGGCACCCTCGAATCGTTCGATCCCACCGCCAAGACCCTGACCGTGAAGGGCGCGAAGTCCTCCTGGACCTTCGGCACGGCCGACGCCCGCGCCTGGGAAGGCTCGAAGAGCATCGGCGTCGACGAGCTCTCCTCGCATAGCGGCGCGAAGGTGACCGTGAAGTACGAGGACCACGACGGACAGAAGTCGGCCAGCAGCGTCCGTCTCGCCGCCGCCCACGCGGCCAAGGCCTCCTCGAAGTCCAAGTAGCCCGGGCTCCCTCTCCGCGTCATCGGGAGTCCAGACATGAGAGTGGTGCTGGCGGACCTCAAGGGCGCGGACGGGTTCGTCCACAAGGACACGGTCGTCGGCGGTTATGGCGCACGTCTTCGGCCTCTCTCCCGCGTGACGTCGTTGGCCGCCGCCCTGCGGCGGCGGCTCAACGACGTGCCCAGCATCACCATGGGTTACCTGGCCGCGATCCTCGCGCAGGCCGGCCACGAGGTGGCCTTCACGCGCGAGGACGTCCTGGACGGCGACGTCGCGCTCGTCCTGTCTTCTCTGATCGACCATCGCCGCGAGGCGGCGTGGGCTGACAGAGCGCGCGCGCAGGGCACGCGCGTCGGCTTCGTCGGCCTCGCGGCGTCCAAACTGCCGGACTTGTTCCTCGATCATTCCGATTTCCTCGTCTAGGGCGAGCCCGAGGAGGCGGTCCGCCGCCTGGCCGGCGGAGAAGAGATGAGCGGCATCGTGCACAGCCGCGAGCTGGCCGACCTCGACGCGCGATGATCCTGGCCTGCCGGTTCCTGCCCGGCCTGCGCGTGGCCATCCGGCCGCCTGCGCCTACGCCGACGTGCCGCCGGTGCGCTTCACCACGCTCAGCCTGCTCAGCAGCCTCGCCTGGGCGGCGGCGGTGATGTCGTTCATCGTGTGGCTCGGCCCCACTTCATTCGCGCAGTCGGAGTGCGCGCGTGGTGGACGCCGCTGGTGCCGGCCGTAATCGTCCTCGTGTTCACGTGGTGGCTCTCGCGCCGTGAGCGCGAGAAGGAGCGCGTGACGGCCTGACCGCCTTGCGCTTTTGCCGGCGTTATACTCGGCGGCTGCGTTAGGACCGGAGGTGTTCAATGCGCTGGACGGCGCTCGCGCCCGCTCTCGTCGGTGTCCTCGTCGCTTCCACGCCGGCCCCGGCGGCCACGGTCGTGGCCAGGGTGCCGGTCGTGTCCAGCACGCTCCCCAGCGGCCTGAGGCTCGTGATCTCCGAGGATCACTCCGCGCCCGTGGCCACCGTCGCCGTCTATTACGGCGTGGGCTTCCGCATCGAGCCCAGGGGGCGCACGGGCTTCGCCCATCTCTTCGAGCACATGATGTTCCAGGGCTCGGGCCACGTGAAGAAGTTCGAGCACGCCAAGTACGTCGAGGCCAACGGCGGCAACCTCAACGGCTCCACGCGCCTCGACCACACGAACTACTACCAGGACGTGCCCGCCGATCGCGTGGAGCTGGCCCTCTGGCTGGAGTCGGACCGCATGCGCTCGCTCGACGTGAGCGAAGAGAACCTCGACAACCAGAAGAAGGTGGTCAGCGAGGAGGTCCGCGCGAACGTCCTGAACCAGCCCTACGCGGCCTTCGAGTGGCTCGACCTCTGGATGAACGCGAACCAGAGCTGGCCCAACGCGCACAACTTCTATGGCGACCTCACCGAGCTGGAGGCGGCGACCATCGGCGACGTGCGCGACTTCTTCAAGAGGTACTACGCCCCCAACAACGCCGTGCTCGTCGTCGTGGGCGACGTGGACCCGGCCGAGATCACGGGCTGGGCGCAGAAATAC
>DASTLK010000139.1:0-5172 GCA_035715025.1 Vicinamibacteria bacterium | reverse complement strand
GAGGCCGGGCGTCACCGCGGAGTACGCCCAGGCGGGGCTGCAGCCCTGGTTCAAGTCGATGCTCGACCAGGACACGCGGCGCGAGGGCTTTCCGCTCGTGACCGCGAAGCAACGCGCGGAGTTCCTGGCCTCGACGCTCGTGGTGACGCCCGCCGCCCACGGCCACTCGCTGCTGCGCCAGGACCTGGGCCGGCCGCTTCAGGTGCTGATGGCGGCGACGCTGCTGCTGCTCCTGCTCGCGTCGCTCAACGTGGCCAGCCTGTTCCTGGCCCGCGGGGCCGCGCGCGGCCGCGAGATCCGGACACGCCTGGCCCTGGGCGCGTCGCGCCGGCGGATCGCGTCCTTGCTGCTGGCGGACAGCGTGTGGATCGCCGGCGGCGGGGGAGCGCTCGGCCTGCTCGTGGCGCCGATGGTCTCGCGTGGGCTCCTGTCGTTCCTGCCTTCGGGCGCGGCCGGAACCGGCCTGTCGTCGCGGGTGGACGGGCGCGTGTTCGCGTTCGCGTTGCTCATGACGGTGGCCACCGGCGTGCTGTGCGGGCTCGCGCCCGCGTGGCGGGCGGGCCGCGTGCCCCTGATGTCCTGGCTTCGGGATCGCACGGGAGCGGCGGGCGGGGGCGTGCGGCTGCGGAAGGCGCTGGTCGTGGGACAGATGGCCTTCACGCTGGTGCTGCTCGTGGGCGCGGGGCTCTTCGTGCAGACGCTCCTCCGCCTGGTCGGGCAGGGACCGGGCTTCGCGACGGCCGGGAGGGTGGCCTTCCGGATCAACCCGCGGCGCGCGGGGGCCTCGGATGAAGAGTCCAGCCGGACGATCCGTCGCGTGCTGGACGAGCTGCGCTCGCTCCCCGAGGTGGAGAGCGTCGGGCTGGCGGGCGTGGACCTGCTGAACGATGGTTCGTGGAACGACGCCATGACGATCGAGGCGGACAAGCGGATCGTGACCGATCGGGCCGTCCATCTCGAACCCATCAGTCCGGGCCTCTTCACGACCCTGGGGACGCGGGTGATCGCCGGCCGCGACTTCGACGAGCGGGACGCGCTCCCGCCGACCGGGGAACGGTGGCGCTCCGTCATCGTGAACGAGCGCTTCGCGCGACGGTATTTCGGGGAGGCGAGCGCGCTCGGCCGTCGCGTCGGTCTGGGTGATCGGGAGAACGTGCGGACGAACATCGAGATCGTCGGCGTCGTCCGGGACTTCTCCTACCGGAACCTGCGCGAGCAGACCGAGCAGGCCTTCGTGCCGTACTTCGAGGGGGACTGGACGGCGGGGACGTTCTACCTCCGCGTGCGCGGGACTCCGCAGGCGGCGTTCGCTTCGATCCGGTCGGCCGTAGCCCGCGTGGATCCGACGTTGCCCTTGCTGTCGCCGCGTACGCTCGATGAGCAGGTCGATCGCTCCTTGACCACCGAGCGCATGATGGCCACGCTGTCGGGCGGGTTCGCCGCGGTCGCGCTGCTCTTGTCGGTGGTCGGCCTGTACGGCGTGATGGCGTTCGTGGTCACCAGCCGCACGCCGGAGATCGGGATCCGGATGGCGCTGGGTGCGACGCGCCGGGCGGCCGTGTGGCTGGTGGTCGCGGATGCGGCCTCTATGATCGCCGCGGGTACGGCGATCGCGCTGCCACTGGTGTGGGGCCTCAGTCGCCTCGTCGAGGCCCAGCTCTTCGGGGTGCACGCGATCGACGCGCCGACGATCGCGGTTGCGAGCCTCGTGCTGGCGCTCGTCGCGCTGGCGGCGGCGATGGTGCCGGCGTGGCGCGCGGCGTCGGTGAGCCCGACGGAGGCGCTTCGGTTCGAGTGAGGGGCGGCCGGACCTGCCCTGGCCGCTCTTGGTGTTGGCCTTCGCGTCGCAGCCTCGACTGCCGTTCCTCCTCGGCTGCCCCCGACGATCTCCGCGACCTCGTTTGCCCGCGGGGAGTACACTGGAGCTCTGATGGCGAGAGGAAAGAAGAGTGGGGCGTCCGCGCCGAAGGCCCTCGGCGGCGTCCGAGGCAGCGGCGTCCTGATCGAGGAGATGCGCGCGCAGTATCGCGCCACCATCGAGGCCGTCGAGGCGAGTCGTGTGGTTCTCGAGAGCAAGATCGACTCCCTCGCTCGCGAGACGGGAGGCCGTCTGACCGTCCTGGAGGCGGCCGTGCGTCAGAACAGCCGGGACATCAAGAAGAACAGCGAGGACATTCGGAAGAGCGGCGAAGACATCCGCGTGCTGATCGATCGTGTGGATTCACTCGGCCCGCTCGATCAGCGCGTGTCGACGCTCGAGCGGCGCGTCCTGGGCGAGTCCTGACGTCCAGTGAACCCCGGCGTGTCTCTTCCACACCGGCCCCCGCCGGATGTTCCCGCTCGTCCGGGGGCGGTGGCCGCCATCCTGCCCGTGGAGCGCCTGCGCCACGTGGGGTTCTCGCCTGGCCGCGGCCCCTGTTGCGGCTCCGCTTTGCGGCCGGATCGCGGCCATGGTCTCCGTGGACGACGTCGCCGACCGGCCCGCGCGTGCGCTTGCGTGGCTCGACACGCCCCACGTAAGGTTCGCGCTTCCGGGCCCGGTCTAGGTAGGAAGAATGGTAGGATCAAGGTATGCAGTCGCGCCGCGTGAAGATCAGCGTGTCGCTTCCCCGCGATCTCGTGGCCCGGATGGATCGTACGGCCAGGGTCGAGGCGCGATCGAGAAGCCGGGTCCTCGAGGGCTGGCTCCGCGCGACGGCGCGACAGAGCGCGGCGCGGGAGCTGGAAGCGGCCACCATCGAGTACTACGAAGGCCTGACCGCGGCCGGCCGTCGCGAGGACGAAGCCATGGGCGCGGCGTCCTCTGCGGCCGCCCGGCGCCTGCGCGTCGACGACCCTCCGACGGGATCCCGGCCACCTCGTAGACGAACGCGGAGACCGTGAGGTGGAGGCTCCCCGGCGGGGTCACCTCTATTGGGTCCGCATGGACAAGCGCCGGCCCGCGCTCGTCCTCTCTCCCGATTACCGCAACCAGTACGCCGGCGACGTCATCGTCATCCCGTGCTCCACGCACTTGCGGTCCGCTCCGACCCACGTCCGGCTCGAGCGCGGCCAGGGCGGCCTGCGAGAGGCCACCGTCCTCAAATGCGAGCAGATCACGACATTGGCCAAGGCGGACATCCATGAGCCGCCCCTCGGAAGCCCGCTTTCACCGGCGATCCTGCGCGCGGTGGAGCGCGCCGTGCTGCGGGCCATCGGCGTGCCGGTCCCTCTGGAGCTCTCATAGTCGAAGGCGGCGAGCTTCTAGCGTCCCGCCGTGAGCGTCGCGCAATCGGCAGACGCGGCGCGTGCGGACAGCGACTCCGTCTGCTCCGCGGCGCTGAGCCCGGCCTTCTCCAGGCTCGCCCAGACCGCGGCGGCCTCGCGCAGGGGCCCGCACGAATCCGCTCTCGCGCCCGGCGGGACCGCGAGCCCCTGACGCAGGCGCGCGCGCGCGAACAGGATCTGATGCTCACGGACGTCGGGCGCCCTCTTCCGCAGGGAAGCGGTCAGGCGGGCGCCTTCCTCCAGACTGGCCGCGGCCTCGCGGGCGAGACCGGCCGCGCGCTGGGCGTCTGTCTCGTGCAGCAGAACGGTGGCGAGCTGCCCCTGGTACGTCACGTTGGTCGGATCGCTCGCCACCAGCTCGCGCAAGGCCCGCGCGGCCTTCTCGTATTGAGCGCGCGCCTCGGCCCCATCCGTGGGCGCGAGGGCGTTCCCATACGCCACCCGCGCATCGGCCAGGGCTGCTCGCGATCCGACGTGTCGCGCGTCCCGCGCCACCAGGACCTCGGCCGCCTGGACCGCGTCCCGCAGGTGCGGCTTCGCTTCGTCCGTCTTGCCCAGGGCCAGGAGCTGCGCGCCCACCTTGACCTCGGCCGTGAGGAGGTCGATCTGCGATTGCGTGTTCTCCGGATCCCCGGCGACCACGGCCTGCCCGATGCCGCGCATCTCGACGTACTTCGCCAGCGCGGCCGAGGCGTCGCCGCCGAGGACCAGCGCATCGCCTTCGGCCTCGAGCGGCGCCGCGTAGTCGTTCCGCCGGTCGAGGTCCGACGGGTTCTCGCGGAGCAGCGCGCCGGCGACGGCCAGCCCGGCCCGCGCCTCGCTCAGCGCTTCCGCGGCCCGGCCCAGCTTCTGGAAGTCGTACGAGAGCTCGGTGTGCGCCACCACCATGCGCCGCCGTGAGGGGGCGTCGCGGAGGGCGCGCGCCGCGTCCTCCGCGATGCGCACGGCCGCGCGATGGTGATCGAGAGCAGCGGCCACGTCGCCCCGGTCGCGCAGGAGGCCGCCGATGCGGTTGTGCACGGTGCCCACCTGTTGGAGGGCACGCGGATCGGACGGCGCCTCCGCGACCAGCCGCTCGCGGATGGCGAGCGCCTTGCCGTAGCTGGCGAGGGCCTGCTCGGTGTCACCGAGGTCCAGGAGCGTGTCGCCCATCTTGACGTACGCGGTCGAGTGCTCCAGGCGCCGCCGCGGGTCCTGGTCCGGCTCCGCGGACAGGCGGTCCAGGTATTCGAGTCCGCGCTTCATGATGAGGGACCGCGCCGCGGTCGCCCCCGGGACCAACTTCACGGCGTCGTACACGTCGAAGACCAGCACGTTGGCGAGGCGGCGCGTGTCCTGGAGGCGCTGCTCGGCGATGCGGGCCTGCCTCGTGGTGATCACGATCGCGCCCACCAGGCTGGCCAGGACGAGGGCGGCCGCCGCCACGCCTCCCTTGTGCCGCGCGACGAACTTGCGGCCGCGGTAGCCGATCGTATCGGGGCGGGCCAGCACGGGCAGGCCGCGCAGGTGGCGGTCGAGGTCCACGGAGAGATCCTGGACGGCGGGATAGCGGCGCGACGCCTGCTTCCGCAGCGCCTTCATGACGATGGTGTCCAGGTCCCCGCGCAGGGCGGCGGGGGGCACCGGACTGGGCACGGGCTCGGTGGTGCCCGTGCGCGGGCGCGTCTCCGCGGCGGCGGCCGCGCTGGGCGGCGGCGGCTCGGTCTCGCAGACCACGCGCACGATCTCGGGCAGGGAGTCGGACCGCACGGCGTAGGGGCGGCGCCCCGTCAGCAGCTCGTAGAGGAGGATCCCCAGCGAGTACACGTCGCTGGCCGTGGTCACCGCGTCCCCTCTCACCTGCTCGGGGCTCGCGTAGTCGGGGGTCATCATGGGCATGACGGTCGCGGTGGGCGCGTCCTCGGG
>DASTLK010000138.1:0-6763 GCA_035715025.1 Vicinamibacteria bacterium | reverse complement strand
CGCCGCGCGCGGCGTTCGTACCGGTCCCGCGGGTGCGGCCGCGGGCACGGCGGGACTCTTCTCGACGATGATGGCGGGCCCGGCCGGAGTCGCCGGAGCCGGCGCCGGAGGGGCGAACGCGGGCTTGAAGCTCTCCGCTTTCGCCGGATCCGCGAAGACGAGCGGATCGTCCTCCGGCACGGTGAAGGCCGGCGACGGGGCAGGAGAGGCCATGCTGATCGGCATCGCGGCGGCCGCGGCCAGGTCACCGGGAACGCGCACCAGCAGCTTCACGCTCTCCGGCGATCCCGGCGGGCCGATCGAGATGCGGTCGCCGTCCGAGAGGACGTGTCCGGCCCCGACCTTCTCCCCGTTGACGAACGTGCCCGTCGCGCTGCCTTCGTCATTGAGGATCACCGCGGCGTCTTCCCACGAGACGCGCGCATGCGTCGAGTCGACGTTCCGACCAGTGAGGCGGAGGTGCGAGGTGGGGCCCGACCCGATGACCGTTTCCGCTCCCGGCGCCGCGATGGGGACCGAGAGTCCGTCTGAGGGACCCCCCGTCACGATCAGCGTGGGAAGCGGGGGGCCACTGGCCGAGGAACTCATTTGCCTCGCGTAAGTTGGCCCGGATTCAAACACACGGCGCGCGATGGTGTCAACGATGCCGAGGGGGCGGGTGCGCGTTGACACACCCCGGGCGCGCGGTGCAAGCTCATCCCTTCGAGGTCCCTCGCGATGGAGAAGGTGGCCCCGCCGGCGGCGGCGGAAGCAGGTCCCACCGAGCCCGCTCTCCGGAAGATCCGCATCCCGTTCATCCGGCGCGGCACCGTCGCCGTCGCCGGCGCTCGCGAGCACCTTTTCGTGGTCGACCTGGGGCTGCGGGGCGTGTTCATCGAGCGCCCGCAACCCCTCGCGCCTGGCCAGGAGATCGAGATCTGGTTTCCCCTCCCGGGGAACGAGATCCCGGTGCGCGCGCGCTGCCGTGTCGCCTGGTGGCGGTCGCCGGAAGCGGCGGCGCAATCGCGCACCACCGCGGGTATCGGCGTGGAGTTCGTGGAGATCTCGGACGGCGATACGGAGCGCCTGCGCCGGCATCTCCTCGAATACCTGCAGGGACACCCGCGTCAGCGTCGGTTCCTGCGCCATCCGGAGGAGGTGGAGGAGGAGGCATGAAGACGATCGGAGGACTGGTGGCCGGACGCGAGACCTTCCACGTGCGCTCGGAACAATCCGTGCGCGACGCGGCGAGTTACATGACCGATCGCCGCGTCGGCGCCGTGTCCGTGCTGGATGGCACGCGCCTCGTCGGCGTCCTCTCCGAGCGGGACGTGATGGGGCGCGTGGTCGCGCGTCAGCTCGACCCCGACCGCACGCGGGTCAGGGACGTGATGACCAAGGACCTCGTGGTCGCGCAGTGGGACGAGTCGCACGACGAGGGCCTGCGCAAGATGAAGCAGGCCGGGTGCCGGCACCTCCCCGTGGTCGAGGGAGACCGGCTGGTCGGCATGGTGTCGCAGCGCGACCTGCTGCAGATCGACCTCTCCGAGAAGGACGAGGAGATCCGCTGGCTCAACGCCTACATCCACTTCATCCCACCCGTGAGGGAAGGCACGTCCTAGGCCTTCCTTGCCCGTCCAGGTCGTCCTCGTGCGGCCGGAGTCGCCGGCCAACGTCGGCGCCGTCGCGCGCGTCGTCCGCAACACCGGTCTCGACGGCCTGCGCCTGGTCGCGCCCGGCGACTGGCGCACGGTCGAATGCTGGCGTACGGCCTGGGGAAGTCACGAGGTGCTCGAGCAGGCCCGCGTCTTCGACGATCTCCCGTCCGCCGTGGCCGATGCCCAGATGGCGCTGGCCTTCTCGGGCAAGCGCGAGACGGGCGCCGCGTGGCTCGACGTGCGCGAAGCGGCGGCCGCGATCGCGAGGCGCGCCGAGGAGACGGCTTGCCTCGTCTTCGGGCCGGAGAACTCCGGCCTGACCCAGGACGAGCTGGCGGCGTGCGGCCATCGCGTCCTGATCCCCGCCCACCACGAACAGCCTTCGCTCAACCTCTCGCACGCGGTGATGGTCGCGGCCTACGAGGTCTTCCGCGCGCGCACGCCTCCCGCTCCGGGGCCGCGCCGCGCGACCCTCGAGGAGAAGGCGGCCATGCTGGAACGCCTGCGCGACGGGCTCATCGCGATCGGTGCCCTGCCCGAGACGAACACGGACGACTACCTGCAGGAATGGCGCGCCCTCTTCGCGCGCGCGGACCTCACGCCGCAGGAGGTGCGCCTCCTCGAGCACCTCGGCCGCAAGATGGTCAAGCCGCGCGGTTCACCCCGCGAGGGGGACTGAGAATGGTCGACGAGCGTCCGTTCGAAGACGTGCTCCTCACCGTCGACGGCTTCTCGCTCCCCGAGCTGAAATGGCGCGAGCTGCTCTTCATCGGCGCGCTGCGGCGCGACGGGGAGACGTTCGTCCGCGACCCCGCGCGCCCGCTGCCGCCCTTCCGAGCGGGCGACCTGTTCCCCGAGGGCGGGCGCTTCGCGGCGACGCCGATCGGCCGCCGGGTGCTCCTCCGGCGCGTCTGACGCGGCCGTCAGGCCTTGGCCAGCTCGCGTCCGCGCAGACGCCACCCGCCGCGGGCGTGCGTGCGCGCGAGGGACAGGGCGAGCATGGTCAGGACCAGGATGACCACGCCGACGCCGGCCTCCTGGACGGACAGGACGCCGCGGAGGCCGGGCGCGATCCATCTGCCGTACACGATCTCGAGGTGCGCCCAGTAGACGAGCAGGCTGGTGCGGCCGAGCTGCCGCAGCGCGCTCGGGCCCGGCAGCCGGTCGAGGAGGAAGGCCAGGCCGAAGAGAACGAGGAGCAGGCCGCCCTTCAGGACGACGTACGACGGGCTGGTGTGCCAGAAGTCGTGCGCGGGGTAGACCGCAGGGGCATGCCGATCGAGCCACAGCGCGATGGGAATGGCGGCCGCCCCCGCGGCTGCCATCAGGCCGATCGTGGCCGCCTCTCTTCCCCGTGCGCGGGCGTGGGCGAGGACGAGGCCGCAGGCCGCGCCCAACGCCATGAACGCGGCCCACGGGAAGAGAGGAAACAAGGCGTCGGGCACGCGGCCGGTGAAGTAGCCCGCGAGCGGCACCGGCCATCCCCTCCACCAGGACGTGTCCCAGGCGAGCGGGGTCAGGAGCGCCACCCCGGCGCCGAGACCCAGGGCCGCGACCAGGCCGTCGGTGAGAGAGGGGCGGCCGAGCGCGCATGCGACGAGGAGCAGGGAGACGGCAATACAGTTGAGGACGTCGACGCGCAGCAGGTCGGCCGCCCGTCCGAAACCGCCGCTGGCGAGCATGGCCAGGCGGAAGACGAACGCGTAACCGAGGACGATGAGGCCACGCCGCCGCGCGCGCCGGCGGACCTCGCGGCCGTCCATTCCCTTCGTGCGCTCCTTCTCCGCGACGAGGGCCGCGGACACGCCGGCCACGAACAGGAACAGGGGGGCGGGATAGCCCCCGAAGAGGCGGGCCACGCCAAACAGACGCGTGGCGCGGTCCTCCGTAACCGTCCACGCGGAGAACGCGTGCGTGTTGATCATCAGCAGCACGGCCAGGCCCCGCGCCCAGTCGAGGTATCCGAGGCGGGAGGCGGGCTCCGGCCCAGCGTAGCCCGGGCGGCCAAAACCAGTCATAATCCAGGCCTTGAAGCCGCGCCCTTGACCATCCCGCCGCCGTTTGCAGGCGGGACGCTCGCCTGATCATGCCCCGCATCCTGCCCCGCCCGGAGCACAACGTCTCCCGAAAGGACATCGACGAGGATGCCCTGAAGGTGCTCTACCGTCTCAAGAATCACGGGTTCAAGGCCTATCTGGTCGGGGGAGGTGTACGCGACCTGCTGCTCGGGCGCAAGCCCAAGGACTTCGACATCGCCACCGACGCCCACCCCCAGCAGGTGAAGAAGCTGTTCCGGAACTGCTTCGTGGTGGGCCGGCGGTTCCGGCTCTGCCACGTCCGCTTCGGACGCAAGGTCGTCGAGGTGTCGACGTTCCGCCGCCAGGCCCTCGCCGAAGAGGGGGACACGCTCATCCGGCGCGACAACACGTTCGGGACGTCGGAAGAGGACGCGTTCCGCCGTGACTTCACCGTGAACGCGATGTTCTACGACATCGCGACGTTCTCGGTGATCGACTACGTGGGCGGCCTCGAGGACCTCAGCGACCGCCTCATCCGCACCATCGGCGACCCCGCCGTGCGCCTGCGCGAGGACCCGGTACGCATGCTGCGCGCGGTCGCGCTGGCCGCGCGCCTGGGCTTCACGATCGACCGCGACACGCTGGAAGCGATCCGCTTCCTCCGCGGCGAGATCGTGAAGAGCAGCCCCGCGCGCATTCTCGACGAGCTGTACAAGATCCTGCGCCAGGGGGCTTCCCGGCAGACGTTCCAGCTCCTTCACGACGTCGGCCTGCTCGCGTACCTTCTGCCCGAGGCGGACGAGGCCATCGCCGAGCAGGGCGAGCGGCTGCTGGGCAGCCTCTCTCGCCTCGACGACTACCGGAACGCGGGCCTGGCCGCGCCGGACGAGCTGACCAATTCCCTCCTGATGGGCACGCTGGTGGTTCCGCTCGGCGTTCCCTTGCGGCGCGCGGTCGCGGCCGGGAGGCCGCGTCGCGGCGAGGGTGACACGGAGTCCGCGGATGCCGACGATCGTCTGGACGTGGCCGCGGAGATGGCCGCCCTGGGCGAGGAGGAACCCGACGAGGCGCCTGCCGGCGGTCCGGCCGCGCTCGTCCTGCCCTTCGCGCGCCGCGACCTCGACCGCTTGCGCCTCATCCTCGCCGCCCAGAGCCGGCTGCGCGAGGTCCACACGTCGCCGAAGGTCAAGCATCTCCTGGCCGGGCGCGGATACCTGGAGGAGGCGCTGCGCTGGATGGAGATCCACGGCGGCGTACAGGGGCAGGAGCTGGCCACCCACTGGCGGCGGCTGGAGCTGGAGCCGCCGCCCTCCGGGGCCGCCGGCGAGGCGAGGCCGGCGGCGGAGGACGACGCTCCCCGGCCCACGCGCTCGCGCCGACGGCGCCGGCGGCGCCCGCGCCGCCGCCCCGGCTCGTCCACGTCTCCACCGACTACGTGTTCGACGGCGCGCAGTCGCGACCCTACGTCGAAGACGACGCGCCGCGGCCGATCAACGCGTACGGTCGCTCGAAGCGGGCGGGGGAGATGATGGTCGAGGCGGTGGGAGGACCCGCGCTCCTCGTGCGCACCAGCGGCGTCTTCGGGCCGGGCGGGAGCCGGGCCAAGGGAGGCTCCTTCGTGGACCGCATCCTCGAGCGTGCGCGCACCGGGGCCACTCTCCGTGTCGTCGACGACCAGCGCTTCGCGCCCACCTTTGCGCCCGATCTGGCCGCCGCCCTCGTCACGCTCGTCGAACGGAAGGCAACCGGCACCGTCCACGTGACCAACGCGGGTGCCTGCACCTGGTACGAGCTGGCCCGGGCGACCCTGGAGCTGGCCGACGTGTCCGCGACGGTGGATCGCATCTCGAGCGCGGAGCTCGCGGCTCCGGCCCGGCGTCCGCTCTATTCCGTTCTCTCGGATGCTCGCTTCGCGGACTTGACGGGTGCGCCCCTGCGTCCCTGGCGGGAGGCGCTCGCGGAAATGCTCGGCCGTTGATCCCCCTGCGCGACGACGTCGAGACGCGGACGGTGCCCTTCGTGAACTACGCGCTCATCGGCGCGAACGTGCTCGCCTTCCTGCTCGAGCTGAGCCTGGGCACCCAGCTCCCTCAATTCCTGGCCCAGGCCTCGGTCGTACCCATTCTCTACACCGGCCGCGACCACTCGCTCAGCATCGTCGAGGCGCTGCTCGACACCCTCAATCCCGATCTGGGCTTCCGGGTGCTCTTCAGCATGTTCCTGCATGGCGGCTTCGCCCACATCCTCGGGAACATGCTCTACCTCTGGATCTTCGGCGACAACGTCGAAGACCGCCTCGGGCACTTCAGGTATGTGCTGTTCTACCTGGCCTGCGGCTGGTTCGCGTCCTACGCCCACATCTGGGCCAGCCCCGCCTCGCGGCTCCCTTCGATCGGCGCCTCGGGAGCGATCGCGGGCGTCCTCGGCGCCTACATCACGCTCCATCCCCAGGCGCGCGTCGTCACCCTTGTCCCGCTCGGGTTCTTCACCCAGATCGTGAAGATTCCCGCCGTCTTCTTCCTGGGTTTCTGGTTCCTGCAGCAGTTCCTGATGGGGGCCATGAGTCTCGGCGTGCGCACGGCCGAGACGGGCGGTGTCGCCTGGTGGGCCCACATTGGCGGATTCGTGGCGGGCGCGGTGCTGGTTCGCCTGCTCGGGGTCGGGCGCCGGCCGCCGCCCGCGGTGCGTGACGCATGGTGGCAGGACGACCGGCGCCGAGTTCGACTCAGCCGGTGAAGAGGCACGCTAGGGCGGGTGCTGCCGCATCTGCTTCCGGAAGACCCGTTGCATCTCCGGAGTGAGCTGCCGGTCCCAGCGGGGATCCTGCAGGTTCCAGCGAATGATCAACGAGTACTGGAACCCCCCGGGCCCCCAGACGGCCACACTGGCCCGCGCGAGAGGAGCGAACCAGACCGCGATCAGCGCGACCAGCGCGACCTGTACCCAGCGGCGGCCGTCGAGAGCGGCCACCACCGCCGCGACGACCAGGGCGAAGGCAAAGCAGATCAGGAATCCGAGGCGGTAGACGTCCGGCGGACGCAGGCCGAAGATCGGAATCATGGCCAGCGCCGGCCAGAGGAGAGCGAGAGCCAGGGTCCGCGCCGGCCG
>DASTLK010000137.1:0-1867 GCA_035715025.1 Vicinamibacteria bacterium | reverse complement strand
GGGCTGGGGCAGGGCGAGGCGATAGACGGTGGGCGGGACGGCGTACGACGTGAACCCGAGGAACGCCTCCCGGCCGTCCCATTCGCCGGTGAGGCCGGCCACGCTGCCGATGACGGGCAGGGCCACGTCGTGCATTCGCTGGCCGTCCAGGGTGTGGATGGTGACCCGCGAGGACGCGTCGCGCAGCCACACCGCGACGATCCAGTCGCCGATGAGCGCCGCCGCCTCCAGGACGTCCGGCCCTTCCGGCAGGACGTCGCGCCAGGACTCCGGGCCGGGGCGATCCAGGTCCGCCGCGACCAGGCGGGAGCGCGGGGCACCGAGGTTGGTCTGCAGGTAGAGCCGGTCGTTGCGCGGTTCCACGCCGAAGATGGCGTCCACGCCTTCGACCACGGTCTTGAAGAAGTTCGCACTGGAAGAGAGGTCGCGCAGGTACACGTCGGTGCGCGTCCAGCCTCGCGAGACGGAGACGGCGAGCCAGCGGCCGTCCGGCGAGAGGTGCACGCTGGGCCAGTCCTCGGGCGGGCGGTCGCCGCCGAAGACGAGTGGATCCTCGCGCCAGTCGCGGCCGAGCGTGTGCTCGTAGACGCGCCGGTGATAGTTCTCTTCGCCCGCGGGCACCGTCCCCGGCTCCGGGTAGCGCGTGTAGAAGAACCCCGACCCATCCGGCCGCCACTCCAGGGAGCAGGCGCGCGCGTGCGGGATCAGGTCGGGGAGGTCACGCCCCGTCTCCGTCTCGCGCACGCGCAGCACGCTCATCTCGCTACCGCCCTCCGACACCCCGTAGGCGACGCGGCCGCCATCGTCGCTCGGGTAGTACCAGTCGAGAGCGGACGTCCGGTCCGCGGCGAGGCTCGCGGGATCGAGGAGGACCCGGTCCGCGCCCTCGCGGCCGTGCCGCACGTAGAGCACCGGCTGCTCCTGGTCGCCCGTGCGCCGCTGGTGGAAGTAAAGGTCGCCGCGGACGATGGGTGCGGACACGAGACCGATGGAGAACAGCGCGCGCAGGCGCTCACGGATGGCGGAGGCGAAGGGGATCGCGTCGAGGGCGGCGCGCGTGTGGCGCCCTTGCGCCTCCGACCACGCGCGCACCTCGTCCGCCTCGCCGTCTTCCAGCCAGCGGTACGGATCGCGCACCTCGACGCCGTGCCGCACGTCCACGACTTCGTCGGTGCGGGTAGGGGGAGGCGGGGCGGCCGAGGTCCTAATCGAAGCCGCGCTTGCGACGGCGGATGTTCCGCCGGCTGCCCTTCGTCTTGAAGGGCCGGCCACGCTCGAAGGAAGGATCGAAGTCGCCGCTGGGAGCCGCGCCGAACGACGGCGGCCCGCCCGCGCCCGGACGATAGCCGCCGGGGCCGGCCGGACGGTATCCTCCGCCGGGACCGCCGCCCATTCCAGGCGGACGCGGCGGCCGATTCTCCGCTTCGTTGACCCGCAGGGGACGACCCTTGAGGTCCTTCCCGTTCATCAGGCCGATCGACTTCTGTGCCGCCTCGTCGTCCTCGAACTCCACGAAGGCGAACCCTCGGGGACGTCCGGTCTCACGGTCGGTGGGGACTTTCGCGTCCACCACCTTGCCCGCCGCGCTGAAGGCCTGGATCAGCTCGTCGCGCGTGACGTCGAAGCTCAGGTTTCCGACAAAGACCTTGTTCGAAATGGCCGTCTCTCCCAATCAACTTCCCGACCGCCCGTTGTCGCCGTCGCGGCGACCAGATACGAACCCCGGGGCGCGGCAGCCGGGGCCGACGGACTGTAGCAGAATCCAGCGGTGCGTGCAGCGCCGCCCACTTCCAGACACCTTAGCACGCGCTCACGCAGGCGGGGCCGGTGCCGGCCAGGATTGTGATCCTCGCCCGCGTGCTTGACC
>DASTLK010000136.1:0-2988 GCA_035715025.1 Vicinamibacteria bacterium | reverse complement strand
GATGCGCCGGCCCTCCGCGGTGCGGATGGGGATGTTCTGGAGGTTCGGGTCGGCCACGCTCAGGCGGCCCGTGGCCGCCACCGTCTGGTTGAAGCTGGCGTGGATGCGCCCCGTGCGCGGGTTCACGAGCTGGGGCAGCGCATCCACGTAGGTGGACTTGAGCTTCTGCACCGCGCGGTACTCGAGGATCTTGCGCGGCAGCTCGTGGTGGCGCGCCAGCTCCTCCAGCACTTCCTCCGCGGTGGAGGAGGCGCGCGTCTTGGCCGTCTTCTTCGCCGACTTCATGCCGAGCTTGTCGAACAGGATGTCGCGGAGCTGGATGGGCGAGTTGATGTTGAAGGGCCCGCCCGCCAGCTCGTGGATGCGCACGGTGAGGTCCGCGATCTGCTGCTCCATGTCCCGGCTCATGTCGAGGAGGAAGGGCACGTTGATCTTCACTCCCGCGCGCTCCATGTCGGCCAGGACCTCGACCAGGGGCAGCTCCATCTGCGCGTAGATGTCGGCGAGGCCTTCTTCGTTGAGCCGCCGCGTGAGCGGCTCTTCCAGCCGCAGGGCGATGTCCGCGTCCTGGGTGGCGGCGGCCGCGGCCGCGGAGAGGCTCACCTCGCCGCCACCCTCCACGAGTGGGCTCGAAGTCTTCGGCCGCTCGCCCAGGAACTCGACCGCGAGGTCCTCCAGCGTGTACTGCCTCCGTCCGGGATTGAGCATGTACGAGGCCACCAGCGCGTCGAAGCCGAGGCTCTCGCAGCCGAGGCCTTGCTCGCACAGCATGATGCGATCGTGCTTGCCGCGCGCGGAGAGCTTGCGCACGAGCGGGTCCTCGAACAGCGGTCGCATCAGCTCCAGGAGCTCGGCCGCCGGGCGTCCGTCCGGCACTTCCAGCGGCGAGTGGCCCATCGGGATGTACACCGCGTGCCCGCGCTGCCAGGCCAGGGCCACGCCCACGGGCTGCGCGCGCATGGGCTCGCGCGCGTCGCGCACGAAGCACACGGCGACCCTCCCCGCCTTTCGCGCCTCCGTGACCGCCGTGCGGATGGCGTCCGCCTCCAGGAGGACCGCGTATTCGGTGCGGCTCGGTCCGGCCTCCGGCGCGTACTCCTTGGCCAGGGCGACGAACTCCAGCTCCGTGAAGAGCGCGTTGGCGGCCGCGCGGTTGGGCGGCCGTCTCTTCAGGGCCTCGAGGTCGAGCGTCACGGGCACGTCCGCGCGCAGGGTCACGAGCGACTTGGAGAGGATCGCGTCGTCCTTGTGCCCGATCAGTCCCTCGCGATACGCGTTGCGCTTGATCTTGTCCGCGTTCGCGAGGACGCTTTCGAGCGGGCCGAACTCCTTCACGAGGTCGCGCGCGCCCTTCTCGCCGATGCCGGGCACGCCGGGAACGTTGTCCACGCTGTCGCCCACCAGGGCCAGGACGTCCACCACGCGCTCCGGCGGCACGCCCCATTTGTCCTCGACCGTCTTGCGATCGTAGAGGATCGACGGCGCGCCTTCCCTACCCGGACTGATGACGAGCACGTCGTCGCTGACGAGCTGGAGGAGGTCCTTGTCTCCTGAGACGACCACGACCTTGAGCCCCTTCTCGAGCGCCTGCCGGGCCAGGGTGGCGATCACGTCGTCCGCCTCGAAGCCCTTCACGTCGATCCGCGGCAGGCCGAAGACCTCGCACACCCGGCTCACGTAGGGGAGCTGCACCGCGAGGTCGTCGTCCATCCGCCTCCGGGTCGCCTTGTACTCCGTGTACTGCTCATGGCGGAAGGTGGCCCCGGGCAGGTCGAACGAGATGCCCACCCACTCCGGCTCCTCGTCCTCGTAGAGCTTGCGCAGCATCGTGGTGAAGCCGTAGACCGCATTCGTGGGCAGGCCGCGCGTCGTGGCGAGGCCCTTGATGGCGAAGTAGGCGCGATGGAGCTGCGCGCTGCCATCGATAAGGTAGACGGTCTGCGGTCGGGCCATCCGATGATTCTATCCTCCGGTCGCGCCGCCGCCGGTCGAGTAGAATCGCCGCCCATGTCGCGCCTGGCCGTGGCCCTTCTCCTCGCGATCTCGCTGCACGGCTGCGTGGCCTACGAGTTCGAGCACGAGTTCTGGATCCGCGTGGACGGGTCGGGCACGGTCAACGTCACCGCCCGGCCCGAGCTGTGGGCGGCCATGAAGGGCCTTCGCGGTGTCACCTCCGCCGACGAGCCCTCCGCGCGTCAGGCCGTCCGGACGCTGTTCGAGTCGTCCGGACTGCGCGTGCGCCGCGTGACCCTCACCCACCGTGGCGGGCGCCCGTACCTGTTCGTCTCCGCGGATTTCACGGACGTCAGTCGCCTGGCCGGCACACCCGCCTTCCCCGATCTGTCCGTGACCCTGCGCCCGGAGGGCGAGAACCTGCGTCTGGACGGTCGCTGGTCGCGGCCCGCGGGCCTGCCCGACGTGGACGTCGATGCGCGCGACGGCCTCATGGCCGTGCGCTTCCATCTCCCCAGCAAGGTCTACTCGCACCGCAACGCGTTCGGAGGCGTCGAGCGCGGCAACATCGTCGGCTGGAGGGAGACGGTCACGGAGGGGCTGGCCGGCCGGCCTCTCGAGGTCGGCGCGGTGATGGATCGCCGCAGCATCTTGATGTCGACGGTCGGCCTGTTCGCGATCGCGATCGTGGCCGCGCTGGCGATCCTGGCCGGCGTGCTGTGGTGGGTGGTGCGCAAGGGCCGGAAGTCGCAGACCGCGGCGTCCTGATCGCGCGCCGTTTCGCCTTCCGACGCTTCGACGGATTCGCTCAATTCCGGTCCCATCCTGTCCGACGCGCCCGCTACCGTTGGCCAGGAGGTCGCTGATGACGGTCGCGCTCGTCGCTTATCGCGCGCGTCGGGACATACCGGAGCTGCTAGGCGGCGTTCTTCGTGACGACTGCCGCACGCCGATCCTCGAGAGCCAAGGCAGCTCCTCCCGGCCGATCGCCACGACTCGCGAACCCGCGGCCGCGGCGCTGCCAGTCCTCGAGCG
>DASTLK010000135.1:0-5219 GCA_035715025.1 Vicinamibacteria bacterium | reverse complement strand
GCCTACGAGCGCACCCGCGACTTCTTCGACACCGTGTATCCGATCCTGGCCGCGGCCGGCCTCGCGCTCCTGTGGCGCGACACCGAGCGGGCGGGGACGGCTTCGACCGCGGCCCGCCGCTGGCTGCTCGTGGGCTGGCTGGGCGCGTACGTCCTTCTCCTGGCCGGACGGGCCAAAGCCCCGGACGTGTTCCTCCACGGACACGAGACCCTCCTCGTCACGCCTCTGGTCTGCCTCGCGGCCGGGGTGGCGCTGGCGTGCCTGGCGCGCCTCTCTCGGGCGGCCTGGTGGGCGGCGGTCGCCCTGATGGTGGCGCTGGCTGCCCAGGGCGCGCTCGGCCAATGGCGCGCGATCGCGGAACAGCTCGGAAACGCCCGCTGAGCGTTCCTTGGGCGCGCTGGACCCTCTTTTGGTAAACTCCCGGCCCAGAGGCCCCCATTGACCGCCGAGAAGAACCCGTTCGCCAAGTTCCTCACCCACTTCGACAACGGTCAAGTCCTCTTCCACGAAGGGGATGACGGCGACGACATGTACATCATCCAGTCCGGCCGCGTCGCCATCAAAAAGAAGGTGAAGGACGGCGACACCACCCTGGCCGTGCTGGAGAAGGGCGACTTCTTCGGCGAGATGGCCATCCTGGAGCGTTTGCCGCGCTCGGCTTCGGCCGAGGTCGTCGAGGAGGGAGACCTCATCGTCATCAGCGGCGAGATGTTCGGGGACATGATCAAGGCCAACCCCGAGATCGCCGTGCGCATGCTGCGCAAGCAGTCGATCCGCCTGCGCGAGACCAATCGCCAGCTCGAGAGCGTCATGGCCCACGGCGGGATCTCCGCGCCCCGCCCCGCCGACGCCGCTCCCGTCGTGCCCCCGTCCACGTCCGGGACGCTGCAGGCGGAGGCCAAGGCCTACTTCATCTCCCCGTCCACCGGGAACGTGTTCCCCGTGTTCAGCAACGAGGCGCTGCTCGGCCGGTTCGACTCCGTGACCGGTCAGAGCCCGGAGATCGACCTCACGAAGGAAGACCAGAGCCGCAACATCTCGCGGCGGCACGCGCGTCTCGTGGTGAAGGACGGAAAGTTCTTCATCGCGGAAGAGATCGGCACCATGAACGGGACGTTCCTGAACGGCAAGAAGCTGAGCAACGGCGTCCTCACTCCCATCAAGGACGGCGACGAGATCACGCTCTGCCGCCTGGTCCTGAACTTCAAGACTCCGCGCTAGCTTTGATCTCAGGGGGGGAACTCACGCCCCCACCCCGAGCGCCGTGAGCTCCCCCCCTGAAACCCCCCGTCGCTCACCGCCGCTGCGCGGCGCTGAGCTCACTGGTTGGTTGCCAAGCCGCATCGTCCGCGGGCACGATGGCGCACCTGCGGCAGTCCTGCGGATCTTCGACCTAGCGCCCGAGAAGATTCCTGCCCATGAGCACGAGCGTATCCACGATCGTGTGTGCCGCGCGCATCTTGCTCATCCCGTGCTTGAGGTCGTAGCGGAGGACGAGCGGCACTTCTCCCATGATCGGATCCGGCTCGAGCGTGCGCAGCTTGAGCAGGATGTCCACCATGCAGGAGAAGCCCTTCTGGCTGATCAGCCGCTCCGAGTAACGCGCGAACGCCGCCTGCAGGATGGAGGCGCGGTAGGCGCGGAATCCGCAGGTGTAGTCGCGCACGCCCTCGATGGGGAAGACGGTCCTCATGAGCAGGCTGGCGCCGCCGCTGAGGACGCGGCGGTGGAAGGGCACCCCCACCACGCGGGCGCCGGGCACGTAGCGCGAGCCGATCACGACGTCGTGCCCCTCGCGGATCATCCCGAGCATGCGCATGACCAGGCCGGGAGCGTGGGTGTTGTCGGCATCCATGGTGACGATCACGTCGTCGGGCGCGGCCTTCTCGAGCGCGACCTGCAGCCCCGACCGGAGCGCCTCCGCCAGCCCGCGGTTGACCTCGTGGCGGACGGGCACGATGGGCATCTCGGCGGCGTGGGCCGTGATGGCGTCCCAGGTGCCGTCGGAGCTGCCGTCGTCGACCACGACGACCTTGTAGGTGAGACGGCCCTCGTCCATGACCTGGCGAATGGACCGGAGCAGCGCGGGCAGGCCGGCCGCTTCGTTGTAGGCGGGCAGGACGATCAGGATCATGGGGAACGTCGCAGTATAAGGTCCGCGGTCAGGGCCTTTGGTACGAGGAGGAGACGTGGCCGCACCGGAGCGCCGGAGACGACGCGCGGGCCGTCGATGCGCTCTTTGACCTCGTAGTTCCCGGCCAGGCGCGGGAACTGGCCGATGGCCTCCGCTTCCGCCGCCGGTCCCTCCGCTTCCACGTCGAGCACGATCAGGTCGAACGCGCGCGTACGTATGGCCTCGATCAGATCGCGCGGCGTGCCGAGGTCGGGAATGGCGTTGATGTCGGCCAGGTTCTGGGCGTGGAGCGTCGGCGTCTTGCCCGCGCGCAGCGCGTAGAACGGGTGGAAGGGGACGAAGACCGCGCCCGGAGTGGCCCGCAGCCGGGCCACGAGGGCGTCGCCTTCGCGCCGGTCGGCGGCGGTGGGGACGAGCGCGCGCGGATCGTAGCCGAGGGGCAGAGCGAACCCGGCCTGGGGCCAGGCCCGGGCCGCCGCCCACACGAGGCCCCCGGGCGCGGCAACAACGGAAAACGCCAGCAGGACGGGGGCGACGACGGCCGCGTTCCCGTCGCGCATCCGCGCCGCCGCCAAGGCGAGCAGGACGCCCCCGAAGAAGATCGCCGGGATGAACGCGTTCGCGTAGCCCCAGGGCGGACCCGCCCCGCGAATCGTGGCCACCATCGCGGCCGCGAACACGCCGAGGACGGCCAGGAGCGGTCCATCGAACCGGGTGCGAACCAGCGCGAACGGCACCAGGACCAGGGCCGGCCCGAGGAGCAGGACGACACGGAGGGGAGCGAGGCCGAAGCCGAGCCAGGCATCGAAGTCGTGCCGCTGGTGCAGGCCGAAGACGTAGCGCCAGAACCAGCCGCCGGTGGCGCGCTGCAGCAGGAGGATCGCGATCGCGGCGACGAGGCCCGTGGTGAGGCCGAGGATCACGCCCCTCCGGCGATGGGCGAGGAAGAGACACGACACCGCGACTCCGATGAACGGCGCCGCCGTCTGCTTGGCCAGCAGCGACGCCGCGAGGAGGACGCCCGCGATCACGGCCGCGGGCGTCGACGCCCGGGCGCGCCAGGTCGCCCAGAGTCCCAGGGTCACCAGCCCCAGCCAGACGCTGTCGATGCGCACGAGGTCGTACCAGGCCCCCGTCGGCGCGAAGGCGGCCGCGGAGATGGCGATCCCGCCCAGGGCGAGCGCGCGCGGCACGCCCGCCTCGCGCAGGAACGCGTAGGCCGCGGCCACGGCCACGAGGTAACCCAGGATCGAGATCGCGCGCCCCGTCGCGTAGTCGAGCCCGAAGACGACAGAGGCGGCGGCCACGAGCGCGGGTTGCAGGGGGGGATAGGCGAAGGCGACAAAGGCCAGCGACGGGGGCGCGTAGAGCGGCTGGCCCTCGCGCAGGCGTTGCGCGTGGAGGAGCATCGTGCCTTCCATCCACTCGAGGTCGTAGGGATACCCGAGCCGCCACGCGAACATCCAGAAGAGCGCGCCGAAGGCGAGGACCGAGACCGCCACCAGCGCCGCGGACGCGAGACGCGGCCCGCGCCCGCCCGCGTCGCTCAGGCCGTCCGCGCCGCGCGCCGGGCTTCGATCTCGCGCCGGATGGCCTCCGCGTTTCCGGGGAGGAGCCGGCGGTTGCGGCACTCGTCGAGGGCCAGCACGGTCATGTGGTCGATGGCGGCCTGGTCGCGCGACTCCGGGATGAAATCGTCGAGGGCGGCGGTGAGGTGCGCGTCCGTGACCGCGGTTGCGCCCTCGCGCAGCGCGAACCGGTAAGCGGTGGTGAGCGCGAGCTCGATGTCGCTCCCGGTGAACCCGGGGGTGCGTCGCGCGAAGGGCGTGAAATCGGCGATGGCCGAGGCCAGCTTGTGCTTCTTGGCCACGACCTCGAAGATCTGCTTCCGCGCCACCTCGTCCGGCATGAGGATCGGGATCTTGATGTCGGTGCGCCCGGACCGGCGCATGGCGGAGTCGATGAGGTCCACGCGGTTCGTGCTGTCGATGCGCAGGACGCGGCCGCGCAGCGCGTTGTCGGCCCAGAAATTGAACGACGAGCCACGCATGCGCTCGGCCACGCCGGAGTCGCCGCCGCCGGAGTCGCGGTTGCCGCCCTCCGCCTGATCGGACTCGTCCACGATGACGACGACGGGGGCCAGGGCGCGGATGGCGGCGAAAGCCTTCTCCTGGTTGCGCTCGGACTGGCCCACGTACATCCCGCGCAGGGGGCGGAAGCGCACGCAGAGCATGCCGCACTCCTTGGCGAAGCACTCCGCGAGGTAGGTCTTGCCCGTCCCCGGCGGGCCCATGAGGATGATCCCCAGCGGCGCGGCCGAGGTGAGCCCGCGGCGCATGATGTCCGCGACCTCGCGCAGCTCGCGGGTGGCGTGGTCGAGGCCGCCCACGGCGTCGAGCCCGTGGCGCGGGCTCAGGATCTCGAGCACGTCGCCGTACTCCTGGCGCAGGAGGTCGATCTTCCGCTCGACGATGGCCTCGCGGGTCAGGGCGGACCCTCCGCCGCGGGCGCGCTGCACGATGTCCTCGATCTGCACGAGGGACAGGCCGCCGGTCTGGGCCGCCAGCTCCTCGGCGCTCAGGCCCCACGTCACCTCGGGGATGCGGCGCTGGAGGTCACGCGCGAACTCCGCGCGCGCGTCCACGTCGGGGCGCGGCACGGCCACCACTTCCGCCCCCGCCGCCCCCGCGTACACCTCGGACGAGACCTCCTGCGCGGTGGGCGCGATCAGCACGATCAGGGGCCGCCGCGCGGCCACGGCGGGATCGGAGGCCCAGCGGGCGAGGGTGGTGATGTTCTGGCGCTCGGCCGCCCCCGCCCCGTCCGCGGGGGCCAGGGTGTGCGCGTAATCGATGATGACGGCCACCGATCCCGGGGCCACGCGATCGGAGCCCACGAGCGAATCGAGCACGACGAGCGCGCGCGCGGGATCCGCGGGAAGCGCGCCCTTGAGGCCGAGGGCCTTGCGCAGCGCCTTCTCGCGCTCGGCGTCCGGGAAGACGAGGCCGGCGGACACGTCGTAGGACACGGCGATGGGCCGCCGCGAGCCGAGTCGGCGCAGGCCTTCCGCCAGCGGCACGAACGC
>DASTLK010000134.1:0-3895 GCA_035715025.1 Vicinamibacteria bacterium | reverse complement strand
ACGATTTCGACGGCGTCCTTTCCGGCGGCGTCATCATGGGAAAGATGGCTTTCACCGCCGTGGGCGCCTCCCCGGGGTCGGGCGGCTTCGGAAATATCGTCACCCAAAGCGGCTCCACCGAGATCCCCGTCACCCTGCGTTGAGGCCGTACACGTCGGTGCTCACGTATTTCAGTCCCGAGTCCACCATCAGCGTGACGACCTTGGCCCCCGGCCCCAGCCGCTGGGCCACGCGAATCGCGGCCACGACGTTCGCACCGGAAGACGTCCCCGCGAAGAGGGCCTCCTCCCGCGCGAGGCGCCTCGCCATCTCCTCCGCGTCCGCCGTACGGACAGGCAGGATGCCGTCCACGAGGCTCGAGTCCCAGAGCGGAGGAGTACGGCCAATCCCGATCCCTTCGATCTTGTGCGCGCCGGCCGGACCTCCTGACAACACCGAGGACTCCGCGGGTTCCACCACGACGATCTCGATGCTCGGCTTGTATCGCTTCAGCACGGTGGCGACTCCGCGCGAAGAGGCGGCGGTGCCCGCGGAGTGAACGAAGGCGGCGATCTGTCCTTTTGTCTGAGTCCAGATCTCCTCGCCCAGCGAGTAGTAGCCCGCGACGGCGTCCTGGTTGCCGAGCTGGTCGATCCAGTAGGTGTGAGGCTCCTGGCTCATCTGACGGGCGGCCTCGATCATGTCCAGGAACAGCTTCTTGGTCGCGAAGCCTCCCTCGCTCGGGACGAGGGTCAGCTCCGCGCCCAGGGCCGCCATGTGGCCGCGCTTGTCCGGGCTGAACGCATCGGAGGTGACGATCCGGAGACGGTAGCCCTTGGCGGCGCAGACGAGGGCCAGCGCCGCCCCCGTGCTGCCGCCCGTGTACTCGACGACGGTGTCTCCGGGCCGCAGACGGCCGTCTTCCTCGGCCTTCGCAATCACCGCCCGCGCCATGCGGTCCTTCATGCTGCCGGTGGGGTTCTCCCACTCGAGCTTCACGAGGATGTCCGCGCAACCGGGTGGAACGATCTTGCCGAGTCGAACGATCGAGGTGTTGCCGATGGCTTCGAGGATGTGCATGACTATTGGCGGCGGCGCGACCGCAGGAAGCGCAGCAGCGACGCCTCGAGATCGGCGGGCATCGTGACCGCCGAGGCCTCGCGCACGATGCGCGGCGTCTCGCGGTAGGAGGCCACGAACGCGGTGCAGCGCGGGCATCCGGCCACGTGGGATTCCAGTCCCCGGCGGACGGCCGCGGGCACCGCGTCCTCGAGGTAGTCCATCAGCAGGGAAACGCCCGAGGCGCAGACGACGTCGGCGTTCATGGCTTGACCTCCGCGAGCGCGCCCAGGTAGCCGCGCAGCATGAGCCGCGCGCGGTGCACGCGCTGCCGCACCGCCGCCGCCTCCAGGCCGAGCACCTCGGCCACCTCGGACGTCGGCAACTCCTCCAGGTCGCGCAGGACGAAGGCCTCGCGATAGAGATCGGGCAGCCGCTCGATCCCCGCGCGCGCCTTCTCGGCCAGGAGCCGTCGATCCATGACCTCCTCCACGCGGCAGGGCGCCTGCAGCGCGGCGGGCGTGGCCGCGTGTCCGCCGTCGGCGTCGAAGCGGGGCAGGTACGCCTCCAGGGACTCGGCCGGACGCCGCCGTCGGGCGCGCCGCTGCATGAGGGCCGCGTTGGTCGCGATGCGATAGAGCCAGGTCGAGAAGCGCGCGTCGCCGCGGAACGCGCCGAGGCCGCGGTAGGCCTGGAGGAACGCCTCCTGCAGCGCGTCCTGAGCGTCGCCGTCCTCGCCGGTGAGGCGGCGGGCCAGGCGGAAGACCCGTGCCTGATAGCGGATCACCAGGTCCTCGAAGGCAGGCTCGTCCCCGGCCGCGGCCCGCGCGGCCAGCGCCTCGTCACTCGTCTCCACGCCGGGGACGGCCATGCGCAACGAAGTCTAACGGGTCTGGATGGCGGCCTTGACCTTCGCCGCCAGCTCCGGCGTCACCTCTTTCACGCCGTGGGCCTGCGCGGCGTGCTGCGACACCTGCTTCAAGAGCGCCTCCTCCGTGGCCGCGCTGGCCATGAACGCGCAACCCTCCACGATGTCTCCGCAAGCGATGTGCTTGGTCATGCCATCTCCTCCTCGTTGGCCATTGGATGCCGCGGCGGCGCCGCCTGTGACAGGGGCGGACTGGCGGGCGAGTACTCGACGAGGCGGAAGCGGAGCGGCGTGGCCGCGTGGGTCTCGCGCGCTTCCTCGATATCGAAGACCACGGTACGGTCGTCTTCGAGGCGCGCCGTCCCGGTGAGCTGAAGCGCGTCGCCGCTCGTGAAATCCACGAACAGCAGGCCCGCCCGCGAATACTCGACCAGGTTGCCCAGGGTGTTGAACATCGCGTTGCCGGGATAGTCGGGGAAGGCGAGGCGATCGGGAGCAAGGATGCGAACGAAGCCGGGCAAGCCTCCGCGGTGGGACGCGTCCGCGCCTCCCTCGGGATGGAAGCTCGCGATGAACAGGGTGTCCGCGGCCGCGATCCATCCACGCTGACGGGCGTCGAGGCTCGTCGCGACCCGCGGCGCGCTCGGCCCGCTCGTCGCGGGCGGGACGTCGGCTTCGCTCTCGCGGAGCTGGATGTACTTCGGGCAGTTGCCGTAGACCTGCCTGATCTCGATCTGCAGTCCGTGGTCGTCGAGACGCCCGATGCCGTTGACTCGCATCCGCTGGCGCGTGCGTGGGTCGAGAACGACCAGGCCCAGCTCCCGCGGTCCGCCCGCAACCAGGTTCGCTCCGAGCGGGTCGCCGGCGACCGGCGCGGCCGCGATGCGCAGGTGCTGCGGGCCGGCGGGTGAGAGGAAGCCCGCGGGGCCGGTCAGCAGCGAAGCCCAGACGCGCCCGCCGGCATCGAGGCTCGCGGCCACGGCCAGGCGCTGGCGGGCCAGGAATCGGGCGATGGCGGGGGTCAGATCGCGAGCGATGATCCCGCCTACGCTGCTCGCTTCTTCGGCCAGGCCGGCCCGGCGCTGGACCTCGCGCTCACCGGGATGAAAAGGGCTCGACATGCTCTTGAGATGCCGGGAGGGGCCCGGGTGTGACAGCGAGAGGATGCTAGAGTGCGCCCTCATGCGCGGGTCCTCGATCTCGTTCGCGGGCTTGATTCTGGCCGCCGGACTGGGCGCCGCGAGCGGCCTTCGCGGCGCGGACGAGCCCACGGCCGCACCCGCCTCCTCGCGGTTCGATGCCTACGTGGCGAGGCCGCGGGTCATCGTGATGACGGACATCGCGAACGAGCCCGACGACCAGATGTCCCTGGTTCGGTTCCTCCTCTACTCGAACCAGTTCGACGTGGAGGGACTCGTGGCCACGACCTCCACATGGATGAAGGACCGGGTCCGGCCCGACGTCATCCACTCCGTCCTCGACGCCTATGAGAAGGTCCAGCCCCACCTGTCCCAGCATGCGCCCGGATTTCCGACCGCGGCGGCGCTCCGGGAGGCGGTGGCGAGCGGACAGCCGGCCTACGGCATGGCCGGCGTGGGACCAGGCAAGACGTCACCCGGCGCGGAGCGGATCCTGGCCGCCGCGGGGAAGGCGGACGCGCGGCCGCTCTGGGTCCTCGGCTGGGGAGGCACGAACACCCTCGCACAGGCCCTGCTGGCCGCGCGGTCCACGCGGACGCCCGAGCAGGTCGACGTCCTCGTGTCGAAGCTGCGCGTCTACGCGATCGCGGACCAGGACGACGCCGGCCCCTGGCTGCGCCGCGAGTTCCCGGGCCTGCGCTACGTCGCGACGCCGTCCACCCAGGACGGCGAGGAGTACTACCTCGCGACCTGGACGGGCATCAGCGGCGACCTTTTCTATCGCAACGCCCCGGGCGCGGACTTCACCACGTTCTCCGATGACTGGGTCAGCGCGAACATCCGCAGCAAG
>DASTLK010000133.1:0-2606 GCA_035715025.1 Vicinamibacteria bacterium | reverse complement strand
CAGCTGGCCGATCGATATGAGGCCGGGCGTGTAGGGCCGCTTGAAGACGAAGTCGACGGTGGTGCCGCCGACGGCGGCGGTGCAGGCGATCGGCCGGAACGCGAGTGGATTCAATTTCCTCCTCGGCCCAATCCCCAGCCCATCCCGAGAGATGATCAGCTCATGGCCCTTCCGCCGGACGTTCCTCCGGAGCTGCCCGTGGCGCTGCTCGAGCGGCGGCCCGACAGCGGCGGAGGAGCGCGATGAAGTCGGACGCGCTCGTCTTCTTCGGCGCGACCGGGGACCTCGCTTCCAAGAAGATCTTCCCCGCGCTGCAGGCGATGGTGAAGCGGGGCCACCTCGACGTGCCCGTGATCGGCGTGGCACGGCGGCCGGCCGAGGAGTTCCAGTCCCGGCTGAAGGCGAGCCTTCAGAAGCACGGAGGCCTCGATCCCGCTGCCTTCGCGAAGCTGTCCGGACTGCTCCACTACGTCCGCGGCGATTACGAGGACCCCGCCACCTTCCAGGCCATTCGCCACGAGCTCGCCTCCGCGCACCGGCCCGCCTACTACCTCGCCATTCCTCCGTCACAGTTCGGCCTCGTCGTGGACCAGCTCACGAAATTTGGCTGCGCGGAGGGAGCGCGCGTCATCGTCGAAAAGCCCTTCGGCCGCGACCTGGCGTCGGCACGCGAGCTCAATGCCATCCTGCTCCGCTGTTTCCCCGAAGGGTCGATCTTCCGCATCGACCACTACCTGGGCAAGGCGCCGGTCCAGAACATGCTCTTCTTCCGATTCGCGAACGCGTTCCTGGAGCCCGTGTGGAACCGGAGCAACGTCGAGAGCGTGCAGATCACGATGGCCGAGAGCTTCGGCGTGCAGGGCCGGGGCGCCTTCTACGAGGAGGCCGGGGCCATTCGCGACGTCGTGGAGAACCACCTCTTCCAGGTCCTGACCAACCTCGCCATGGACCCGCCGATGCGGACGGACAGCGAGTCGATCCGGGACGAGAAGGTGCGGCTGCTGAAGGGCATCCCTCCTCTCGAGCCGGCGCGGGTCGTGCGCGGCCAGTTCCGAGGCTATCGGTCGGAGGAGGGGGTGGCGAAGGACTCGCGGGTCGAGACGTTCGCGGCGTTGCGGCTCGAGATCGACTCCTGGCGGTGGAAGGGCGTCCCGATCTACATCCGGGCGGGCAAGTGCCTCCCCGTGACCTGCACGGAGATCGTCGTCCGCTGGCGGCAGCCTCCGACGATGTTCGTGGACTCCGGCCTGAAGGCGAACTACTGCCGGATGCGCATCAGCCCCGACATCACGATCGCGATCGGCGCCAACGCGATCGGGGCCGGGCCGCCCACCAGTCCGCTGGCGGCCGCAGTGCCCGAAGGCCGGAGCGAGGTCGTGGAGATGCTGTTCTCCCACACCCCGGGGCCGGAGGAGATGGACGCGTACGAGCGGCTGCTCGGGGACGCGCTGGAGGGAGACGCCACCCTCTTCGCGCGCGAGGACTACGTCGAGGAGGCGTGGCGGATCGTGGACCCGGTGCTCAGGGACATGGCCACGCCCGACGAGTACGAGCCGGGGACGTGGGGGCCCAAGGCACCCCATCTCTCGCCGCCGGGCGGCTGGCAGGATCCCAAGGTGACGTCATGACCGGCGTTGCGGTGTAGCGTACGGCGATGAGCGCGATCTCGCCGCTGGCCGGCCGCCCCGCTCCGAAGGAGCTGCTGACGGACCCGGCGCGGCTCGTACGCGAGTACTACGAGCGCACGCCGGACGTGGGCGATCCGCGCGAGCTCGTGAGCTTCGGGACCAGCGGCCACCGCGGCTCGTCGCTGCGCGGCTCGTTCACGGAGGCGCACATCCTCGCCGTCACCCAGGCCATCTGCGACTACCGCCGCCGCCAGGGCACGGACGGCCCCCTCCACATGGGCAAGGACACGCACGCGCTCTCGGGGCCGGCGCAGCGCACGGCCCTGGAGGTCCTGGCCGCCAACGGCGTGTCCACCCTCATCCAGGAGAACGACGGTGTGACGCCGACGCCGGTGATCTCGCGCGCCATCCTCGTCTACAACCGCGGTCGCACGTCCGGCCTCGCGGACGGGATCGTGGTCACCCCCTCGCACAATCCGCCGGAAGACGGCGGCTTCAAGTACAACCCGACCGATGGCGGGCCGGCCGACACGAGCGCCACCCGCTGGATCCAGGACCGCGCCAACGCGCTGCTCCGCGAAGGCAACGCGGGTGTGAAGAGGACCGCGTACGCGGAGGCCATGCGGGCGGCGACCACGCGCGCAGTGGACTTCGTGCTCCCGTACGTCCGCGACCTTCGCAACGTCGTGGACATGGAGGCCATCCGCGGGGCGGGACTGGCCCTCGCCGTCGATCCTCTCGGGGGCACGTCGCTCCCGTACTGGGATCCGATCAATTCCGTCTACGGGCTGGACATCACGGTCGTCAACCGGACGATCGACCCGACCTTCGCCTTCATGACCGTCGATCACGACGGCCGGATCCGCATGGACCCGTCCAGTCCGTACGCCATGGCCCGGCTCGTCGGGCTCAAGGATCGATACCGGCTCGCCTTCGCCAACGATCCCGACGCCGACCGCCACGGCATCGTCACTCCTT
>DASTLK010000132.1:0-6364 GCA_035715025.1 Vicinamibacteria bacterium | reverse complement strand
ACGCGGCACCGGGTCAGACCGTTGACCGCAAGACCTTAGGGTATTACCGGCTCGCCGCCTCCGACCCCTACGATGGACTCATGAGCGGCCAACGGGCATCCGGTCCCAGTCTCGCCGTCTTCGCGGCGCTGATCCTCGCCTCGATCACCTCGACGCTCCTGGTGGCAGCGCGCGTGGTGCATACGAGGCGCCTGGCCTACGTATTCCTCGTCTACAACCTCGTCCTGGCCTGGATTCCGCTCGGGCTCTCCGTCGCGGTCCATGCGCTCGACGGCGTGCGGTCGCGCGTGGCGCGCGTCGCTCTCGTCCTCTGCCTTGCCGCCTGGCTCGCGTTCTTCCCGAACGCGCCTTACTTGATGACGGATCTCCTGCACCTGAAGGTCCAGGACAACCGGCTCCTCTGGCTCGACCTGATCGCGCTGCAGGCCTTTGCCTGGACGGGCCTTGCGCTGGGCTTCGTCTCGCTGGACCTCGTGCAGCGCGTAGTGGCGCGGCGCCTGGGGCGCGCGGCTTCGTGGCTGTTCGCGGCCGCGGTCATCGGACTCAGCGCTTTCGGCGTCTACCTGGGACGGTTCCGCCGCTGGAACAGCTGGGACGTCGCGCGCGATCCGCTCGGCCTCTTCTCCGACGTCGCGCACATGGTGCTGCACCCGTTCGCGCATGCGCACGTGGTCGCCTTCTCGGCCGTGCTGGCGGCGTTCCTGCTGACGGCGTACCTCGTCATGCAGAGCGTCACTTATCACCCGTCCCGGAACGGGTAACCGAGCGGTCGTCGTCGTACAATCCCGGCCGTGGCGCGTCTCCTGCGGAGGGGCCCGATCGCCGCCGTCGCGATCGCGCTTAGCGGAGGGCCCGGCGTGCCGTCCGCGCTCGCCCTCGACCCCGCCCGGGCCATCACGCAATACGTGCACGACGTCTGGCAGGCGCCCCGCTCGCTGCCCCAGAACAGCGTCTCCGCCATCGTGCAGACGCGCGATGGCTACCTGTGGCTCGGCACCGTCGCCGGCCTGGTGCGCTTCGACGGCGTGCGCTCGCTCGTGTTCGACAAGTCCAACACGCCCACCCTGGTCAACCACCGCATCACCTCGCTGATGGAGGACCGCGCGCGCCGCCTGTGGATCGGGACGTTCCAGGGCCTGGCGCAGCGCGACGGCGAGCGCATCGTCCTCTTCACCGCGAAGGAGGGCCTGCCCCACGACATCGTGACCGCGCTGCTCGAGGACCGCGCCGGCAGGATCATCGTGGGCACGCGCGGGGGCGGCATCGTGCGCTTCGTGGACGGCCGCTTCGTCCGCGATCCCGGCTTCGACGCCACCGCGGGGTTCCGCGTGAAGGCCCTGTATGAAGACCCAAGCGGCACCCTGTGGGTCGGTACGGAGAACGGACTCATCCGGATCCGAGGCGGCGCGGCGACCGTCCTGACCCGCAAGGACGGTCTTCCCCACGACCGCATCTTGTCCCTGGCCGGCGACGCCGCGGGAGCGCTGTGGATCGGCACCGAAGGCGGCGGGCTCATCGAGCTCGAGCAGGGACGATTCACCGCCATCACGACCAAGCAGGGCCTGTCGAACGACAACGTGTGGTCGCTTGGCTTCGACAGGCAGGGCAGCCTGTGGATCGGCACCGACGGCGGCGGCCTGGACCGCCTGCGTGACGGCCATGTCACAGCCTTCACGACCCGCGAGGGGCTGGGCAGCGACTTCGTCTGGGCCATCCGCGAGGACCACGAGGGCAGCCTCTGGGTCGGCACCAACGGCGGCGGCCTGAGCCGTTTCAAGGATGGACCGGTGGCCGCCCTCGGCGTGCGCGAGGGCCTCTCGAGCGACTTCGTGCGCGCGGTCTACCGGACGCGCGACGGCGCGCTCTGGATCGGGACGTACGGGTCCGGCGTCAATCGCATCCAGGACGGTCGCATCACGCGGATCACGACGCGCGAGGGCCTGTCCAACGACAGTGTGGTATCGCTGCTCGAGACACACGACGGTAGCCTCTGGATCGGGACGCGCTTCGGTCTCAATCGGCTGAAGGACGGCCGGCTGACCTCGCTCACGCAGCGCGACGGCCTGTCCAACGACTTCATCTACGCGCTGTACGAGGATGCGGAGGGCGCGCTCTGGATCGGCACCAACGGCGGCGGATTGGACCGGCTGAAGGACGGGAAGATCACGTCGCGGACGACGAAGGAGGGACTCACGAGCGACGTCGTGACCAGCCTCCTTGGCGCGCGCGACGGCAGCCTGTGGATGGGGTCGTACGGCGGCGGGGCGATGCGGCTGCGCAACGACGCCGTCACCGCGCTAACGACGAAGGACGGCCTGTCGAGCAACAGCGTGATCGCGATGCGCGAGGACGACGACGACACGCTGTGGATCGCCACCTCCGGCGGGGGGCTCAACCGCGTGCGCGCGGGCCGCATCACCGCCCTGACCACGCGGCAAGGCCTGCTCGACGACGACGTGCTCGGTGTGCTCGAGGACGCGCGCGGCCGCTTCTGGATGTCAGGGGTCCGCGGCCTTTCACGGGTCGACCGGGCGGAGGTCGAGGAGGTTCTCGACGGTCGGCGCCCCACTCTGCAGTCGGTCGGCTACGGCGTCGCCGACGGCATGCGGAACGCGGAGGGCAACGGCGGCTCGCCCGCGACCTGGCAGGACACGGATGGCCGGATGTGGTTCGCGACGATGGGCGGTGCGGTCACCATCGATCCCGCGCACCTCGAGGGCAACCGCCTGCCTCCACCGGTCGCCATCGAGGAGGCGCTGGCCGACGAGGTCCGCCTTTCGGGCGAAGGCCAGTGGCGCCTGCCTCCGCACACCCGCCGCCTCGAGCTGCACTACACGGCGCTGAGCCTGCGCGATTCGTCGCGCGTCCAGTTCAGGTACCGGCTGGACGGCTTCGACGGCAACTGGATCGACGCCGGCCAGCGCCGCGTCGCGTACTACACGAACCTGGCGCACGGGCCGTACCGCTTCCGCGTGATCGCCAGCAACGAGGACGGGGTCTGGAACGAGACGGGCGCGGCGGTCGACTTCACGGTCGAGCCGCGGTTCTACGAGCGGGCGTGGTTCCGGCTCCTGGCCGTTCTCGCGATCGGTGCATCGCTATTCGGCCTGGACCGCCTGCGCGGCTGGCGTTCGCGCACGCGCGAGCGCGCGCTGGTGGCCCTGGTGGACGAGCGCACGGCGAGCCTGACGCTCGCCAACCAGGAGCTGGAGCGTCTGGCCACGCTCGACGGGTTGACCCGCATCGCCAACCGCCGCGCCTTCGACGAGGCGCTGCCGCGCGGCTGGGCGGACCACCGCCGGCGCGGAACCTCGCTCGCCGTCGTGCTCTGCGACATCGATCATTTCAAGCTGTACAACGACCGCCACGGCCATCCCGCGGGAGACCAGGCCCTGATCACGGTGGCGGCGGCGCTGGCCGGAGTGACGCGCCGCGGATCCGACCTCGTGGCCCGCTACGGCGGCGAGGAGATGGTGTTCCTGCTGTCCGACACCGACGCGCAGGGCGCGCGCCGCGTGGCGGTGGCGGCGCTGGAGGCTGTGCGTGCGCTCGCGCTTCCCCACGGCGATCCCGGAGCCGGGCCCCAGGTGACCGTCAGTCTTGGGGCGGCGGCGGCGGTGCCTGGCGCGAATGGAGGCCCCGAGGACGTCGTAGCCGGCGCCGACCGCGCGCTCTACCGCGCCAAGGCGGCCGGCCGCGACCGCGTCGAGACGGACCAGACGGCGTGAGAAGTTCCTGCTTCGCTTCACTTCACGTTGAGCTCGAGACGGCGCCGCGCCTCGTCACACCGCGCGAGACCATCCTGCGCGGCCTTGAGGTTCGGGCCGACGGGCCCGGCCTCGGTCCGCGAATCGCCCGGGCTGTGTCCCGCGACGGAACGCCACAGGTCGAGGCTCCTGGAATACGACGCGCGCGCCTTCTCCCAGGGATCGCGCGACGGGGATGACGCGGCGACCTCCGCCTCCGCGCGGGCCCGACCCAGCAGCGCGACCGCGAGGTCGTACTTGTCGTCCACGTCGCCCGGAGCCGCGCGAAGGACCGCTTCGAGCCGGGGGATCGCGATCTCGTAGCGGGCCAGGGCCTCCCGCGGGCGGCCGCGCCGCGCCTCGATCTCCGCCAGCCGGCACTCGACGCCTGCACGATCGGCGGCGGAGTTCGCCTCGCCCTTGTCCCGCGCCTCGATCGCGACCGCGATGGGAAGGGCACGGCCGTACTCCCCCGCCGCCGCCACGTCATCGTGATCGCGGGCCAGCGCGTCGCCGACCCGCAGGTAGCTGCCGATCAGGTCCGCCCGGGCCAGCGCGTTCCGCGGATCCGCCGGCGCCAGCGCCTCGCGCAGCGCGAGCGCCTCACGGTACGACGCGACGGCGCCGCGCGAATCGCCCGTTTCCGTCTGGACATCCCCGATGTAGTTGAGGACGACGGACAGGGAGCGCTGGGACTTGGCGTCCTGTCCCCCTGAGGCGAGCGACTGCAGGATCTCTCGACTCCGCTGCAGCGCCGCCAGCGCCTCCGCGTTCCGGCCCATACGCCGGAAGGCCGTGCCCACCTTGCTGTGCGCAATCGCGAGGTTGAAGCGATCGTTCGTGACGTTCGTGCGCTGGTACAGGGCCTCGTAGCGCGGGAGCGCCTTCTCGAAGGCGGCGAGCGCCTCGTCCGGCTTGTTCGTGGCCAGGAGCAGATCGCCGAGCTTGGTGTTGACGTTCAGGAGCACGCGCAGCGCGTCCGTGTCCTCGGGAGCCGCGGCCACGAGGGACTCCGCGATGGCGAGGGCCTCGCTCTCGACGGCGGTCGCGCCGGGAGCATCGTGGAACGCGTTCTCCCTGAGCGTGCCTTTCCGGTGCAGCGCGGTCGCGAGGTCGCGGCGGACGAGCGGGTCACCGGGATGCGCCGCGTCGAGCGCGCGCAGTCCCGCGATCGCCTTGTCGTAGCTGGCGAGGGCGCCCTTGGTGTCGCCGAGGTTCGCGAGGTTGGGACGGCCCTGCAGGTCGCCCACGCGCAAGTAGGCGTTCGCGATGTCCCGCTGGAGGGCCGGCGTCCCGCCCTCCCGCGAGAGGCGGTCGAGGTACTGCAGGCCGCGGCTGACCAGGAGCTGCCGCGCCGGGGTCGAGCCGGGCAGGTCCGCGATGGTGTCGTGGAACTCGAAGAGGAAGAAGTTCGCGAGCTGGTGGACGTCTTCGAAACGCAGCTCGGCCTTGGCTCGCTCTCGCCGCGCCTCGCGGGCCTGGGCGAGGGCGACGGCCAGGGCGACCACGAGCGAGAGGGAGAGCACGGCCGCGGTGGCGACGAGCCCGCGGTTGCGCCGCACGAACTTCCCGGCCCGGTAGCGCAGCGTGTCGGGCCGCGCGATGACGGGCCGGCGCTCGAGGTGCCGCCGCACGTCTTCCGAGAGCTGGTCCACGGACGCGTAGCGGCGCTCGGGCTCCTTGCGCAGCGCCATGAGGACGATGTTGTCGAGGTCGCCCCGGAGCTGGCGCGGGAGGATGCCGCTCGGCTCCTGGCCCGCGAGCGCGCTCGGCGCCACCGGCGGCACCGTCGCGATGACGCGCGCCACGTCGGTCGGCTCCTGGCTCGTGAACTCGTGCGGAAGCCGGCCGGTCAGGATCTCGCAGAGCAGCACGCCCAGCGAGTAGATGTCGCTGGCGGTCGTGATGGGCTGGCCTTGCGCCTGCTCGGGGCTCGCATATTCCGGGGTCATCGGCCGCACGCGCGTGAGCGTCGTCTTCTCGCCGCGAACTTCGTCGGAGAGCAGCTTGGCGATGCCGAAGTCGAGCAGCCGCGGCGCGCCCTCGGGAGTCACCAGGATGTTGCTGGGCTTGAGGTCGCGGTGCACGACGAGGTTCTGGTGCGCGTAGTGGACGGCGGCGCAGGTCTCGCGGAACAGCTCCAGCCGCTGGCGCAGCGAGAGCGCGTGCGCCCGGACGTATTCGATGATGGTCTGGCCCTCGACGAAGTCCATGGCCAGCCAGGGCAGGCCGTCCTCGGTGGCGCCGCCGTCGATGAGCCGCGCGATCCCGGGATGGTCGAGGCCGGCCAGGATCTGCCGCTCGGCCCGGAAGCGCCGCACCAGGTCGGGATCGAGCCGCCCCACGACCTTGAGCGCAACCTGCTTCTGGTACTCGTCGCCGGCGCGCACGGCCTTGTAGACGGCGCCCATGCCGCCGCGGCCGATCTCCTGAAGGACCTTGTAGGGCCCGACGAGGTGGCCCTCGAGGCCGGCGGGGTCGCGCAGCTCCGGGGGCTTCTCGATGAACTCGCTGGCCTCGGCGGCTTCGAAGGCGGCCAGCAGGGACTCGACTTCTTTTCTCAGGGCGGTGTCATCGCCGCAGGCCGTGTCGAGGAAGGCGGCGCGCTCGGCGACGGT
>DASTLK010000131.1:0-16432 GCA_035715025.1 Vicinamibacteria bacterium | reverse complement strand
CGCGCGGTTTCCCACACTCATTCGGTGTGGAGCACGCTGCTCTCCGACGCGTCGGCGCCGGCGGGCGGGCTCGCCATCGAAGGCTACGAGATGCTCAAGGGCCTCCGTGGCGTGACCACGCACGCGCATCGCGAGTGGCTGCCGATCATCGAGAACACCCAGGACTGGGCCGCGGAAGCGCCGCGCGTGGAGTCGCTGCTGCGCGAGCAGACACACGTCCACGGCCTGCTCATCCGCCGGCATGGCCTCTACACTTGGGGCAGCGACCTGGACGAGCTCAAGCGCCATCTGGAGGTGCTGGAGTTCCTGCTGGAGGTCGTGGGGCGCCGCGGGGACGGACACGGAGGACAGACATGGCGGTCGTGAGATTTCCGGACGAGGGACGTACGGTCACGGACGAGGCCGCGGTGCGGGAGGCGCTGGCGGGCGTCGGCATCGACTACGAGCGGTGGCAGCCGTCGCACCCCATCCCGGACGGTGCGCCCGCGGAGGCGGTCCTGGCCGCCTACGCGACGGAGATCGACCGCCTCAAGAAGGCGGGCGGGTACGTGACCGCCGACGTCATCGACGTCTCGCCGCAGACGCCGAACCTGGAGACGATGCTGGCGAAGTTCCGCCGCGAGCACTGGCACGACGAGGACGAGGTCCGCTTCATCCTGCGCGGGCGCGGCGTCTTCCACATCCACCCCCGGGACGCGCCGGTGATGGCGATCGAAGTCTCTCCGGGAGACCTCATCCGCGTCCCGCGCGGCACCCATCACTGGTTCGACCTCTGCTCGGAGCGCGACATCCGCGCCATCCGCCTCTTCCAGGACGCCGCGGGATGGACGCCGCGCTACACGGACAGCGGCGTGGACGCCCGCTACGAGCCGGTCTGCCTGGGGCCGTCGTACATACCCGTGCGGGCTTGATCGACCGGCCGGGAATCCGCGTCCTCCTGCTCGACGTCGAGGGCACGACCACCTCCAAATCCTTCGTGTACGACGTGCTGTTCCCTTTCGCGCGCGCGCACCTGCGCGAATTCCTGCAGACCGCAGCCAAGGACCACGCCCTGCGCGACGACCTCGCCGTCCTCGTCGCGGAGCGCCGGGCGGAGAGGGAAGCGGGGGCGCCGGAATGGCGCGGAGGGGGAACAGACGAGACTCTCGCCTTCGCCGCCGGCTACGCGGAGTGGCTCATGGACCGGGATCGCAAGTCCACGGCGCTCAAATCGCTGCAGGGCCAGATCTGGAAGAGCGGGTATCGGTCGGGCGGGCTCAAGTCGCACGTCTATCCGGACGTGCGGCCCGCGCTCGAGCGCTGCCGGGCGCAGCGCCGGTCCGTGGCCATCTTCTCTTCCGGGAGCGTGCTCGCCCAGCGCCTGCTCTTCGAGCACACCGTGGAGGGCGACCTCACGCCGCTCATCCACGCCTACTTCGACACGACGACGGGCCCCAAGCAGGCGGCCCACAGCTACCGGCGGATCGCGGAAGCGCTGCGCGTGGCGCCGGCGGCCGTGCTGTTCGTCTCCGACGTGCCCGCGGAGCTCGACGCCGCGCGCGAAGCGGGGATGGGGACGGGGCTCTGCGTGCGCGCGGACGGTGCGCCGCCCGCGTCCGACCATCCGGTGCTGCGCACCTTCGACGAGGCCTGATTCAGGCCATTCGTTGCACGACGCCGATGACGCGGTAGGCCCAGAGGGTGCGGCAGACCTCGTAGTGGGTGAGGGTGGAGCTCTTGCAGATGGTGCCGACGTCCTGCTCCACGTCGAGGCCGGTCAGGATGGACAGCTTCTCCAGCGAGAGCGTCATCTCGCTCAGGACCTTCTCGTAGCCGCGCGCGCGCGCGTAGCGCGTCTCCATCGACCCCACGGCGCGCTCGATGCGGCTCCACGAGTCGATCCGCCGAATGCCCTCCAGGATCGCGTCGGGGGTACTGAGCTTCAACATGATCGGCTCGGGTGAGCCGCCGCCGTCGGTGAAGTGGTAGAGGCCCTCCGTCCACTGGAACGCGCTGTAGATGATCTCCTGCGTGTGGTCCATGACCACCTTGACCAGCTCGCGCGCATCCAGCGCGCCCTGCTCGACCAGTATGGTGCCGAGCCGAATGCCCTTGCGCATGGCCCGGCTCGCCTCCACGTACTGATGGAGCGTGATGCGGCCGCGCCGCAACAGCAGCTCACCCAGGCGGTCGTCGCGAGCGGAGGAGAACGCGAAGACGAGACGGCCGTCCTGTACGCGCACGCTCTTCTCGACTCCCATGTGGTTCAAGGTGAGCAGGCCGTTCCAGTGCCGCGAGTAGACCTCGCGCACGAGGTCGGCGAACTCGTGGTCGGCGAGGCGGCCCGTCGGCCAGGTGATCGGGGTGTCGGGAACGAGGGGAACGCCGGGAACGACCGCGCCCGCCGCCGGGGCCGGAGCGACCGCCGGGGCCGCAGCGGGCACTGGAGCGACCGTGGGCACCGGAGCGGCGAGTGCAGGGATCTTGCCGGTCGGGCGCGCCTTCGCAGGCAGCGGCGCGGCCGGCGGCGCTTCAACCGCGGGCTTGGCGGCGGGGACCGCGGGCACATCGCTGCTCGCCGCGCCGACGAAGGACGGGGCCTCGTCGGCGGGAAGGTCGATGAGTACCGGCGTGGGCACGGGCTTCGGGGGCCCGCTCTTCGCGCTTTTCTCCGGCGCGCTCTTGCGCTTGGGCGTGGTCCCGGCGGCGATGTCGTTCGCGCGCTCGATCTCGAACGTGTCCTCCACGGCCACGAGTGGGATCGGTGGCAGCTCCGGCACGGGCCGCCGCGGCTCCTCCTCCACGAATGCGGGAACGGGCGGCGGCTGGACATCGGCCACCAGCGATTCGGCGCCGTGCTCGTCCAGGACGCCGGCCAGGGGATCGCCCTCCATGGCTGGCGGGGGCGGGGCGAACGCTTGGGGCATGTCGATGGGCGGTTCCGAAGCGCTCGGCGGCTCCGCCGCGCTCGGAACCGGCCCGTTCGCGGCCGGCCCGGGACCGTCCCCGCCATGGAGCGCCCGGAGACGCGCCACGAGCTGCGCGTCGCCCGGCGCCAGCGCCAGCGCCTTGAGGTATTGCCGCCGGGCCCCGGCCCGATCGCCGAGTCCCTCCAGCGCTTCGCCCAGGAACCTCTCGGCCAGGATGTTGTCGGGGACGGCATGGAGGACGGCCTCCAGCTCCGTACGCGCGGCCTCCAGCTCGCCGTGTTCCAGGAGGGCGCGACCGAGCGTCACCCGCAACGAAGGATAAGAGGGCGACCGCTCGACCCCTTCCCGGGAGACGCGGATCGACTCCGCGAAGTCACCCGCCTTGCGCAGCTCCTCCGCGAGGGCCCCGAAGGCGCGCGGACTCGGCTCCTTCTCGAGCTTCCGCCGCAGCTCGTCGATCCGCGGAGTCGAGGGCGCGGGCGGAGGGCCCCCGGACGGCTCGACGGGCTTCTCCGCGCCGGCCCGTGCGGGCAGTGGAGGCGGCTCGTGCAGGCCTGGCTTCTTCCCCGGCGGTAGCGGCGGCGGGAGCAGGGCCGCGATCTCGGGGACGTGATCGGCTTCCGTCCACTCCCGGAGGCCCTGTCGCCAGACCAAGGCGGACGGGGGCAGAGCCGTTGTGACCACGAGATGGACGATGTGCTCGACGCCCACTGGCCCCAACCGCTTGTCGTCCTGGACGTAGAACCAACCGGCCGCACTCATACCGACCGCCCGCTTTTTTGTGGGGGCTGCTCGCGTCGTGAGGCTAGCACGGCTCCGGGCGCGCCGCGAGGGGTGGGCGATTGCGGATCCCGCCGGAGACAGCGGCCCCGGGATCCGCTACGATTCGCGTTTCGATTCATGAGCTCCCGACGCACTGCATTCTTCCTCGGCTCGGCCCTGGCCTGCCTCACCAGCGCCTGCGGCGGAAGCTCCCCCACCGCCCCCCCGTCGCCGCCGGTGGCGGCCCTGCCCTCTCCGACCCCGCCGCCCGGACCTCCGAACGTCGTGATCATCCTGGCCGACGACATGGGTTACGGGGACATCGGGGTTTTCGGCGCGACGCTCAACAAGACGCCCAACCTCGACCGGCTCGCCGCCGAGGGCGTGCGCATGACCGACTTCCGGGTGCCCTCCGCGCTCTGCACGCCGTCGCGCGCAGCCCTGCTCACGGGCCTCTATCCGCCGCGCACGGGACTGGTCGGCAACCTCCCCTCGGGATCGCCCACGGAAGGAATCACGGACGGGATCGACGACGACGAGATCACCCTGGGCGATGCGCTGCGCGAGCGTGGATACGCGACCGCCGCCGTGGGGAAGTGGCACCTGGGAAGCACCGTCCCCTACCTCCCCCTGCGTCACGGCTTCGATTCCTACTTCGGCATCAGCAACGGCGATCAGACGTTCCTGCTCCTGCGCGGATCCACGCCGGTGAAGGATCCGCCGGGGCTGGACCTGATCACGAAGGCCTACACGGAAGAGGCGGTACAGGTCGTCAAGAGCGCGCCGCGTGACCGTCCGTTCTTCCTCTATCTCGCTCACCGCACGCCGCACGTGCCGCTGGAGCCGGCGCCGGAGTTCCGCGGCCGCTCCGCGGGCGGCGCCTACGGGGACGTCGTCGAGGAGCTGGACTGGAGCGTGGGCGAGGTGATGAAGGCCGTGCGCGACCGGGGCACGACGGAGCGCAGCACGGTGGTCTTCTTCACGAGCGACAACGGTCCCTGGCTCTCGCAAGGCGATGAGGCCGGGTCGCCCGGGCCCTTCCGCGCCGGCAAGAACACGCCCTACGAAGGGGGCGTGCGCGTGCCCGCCCTCGCCTGGTGGCCGGGCCGCTACTCCGCCGGCCGCGTGGTGAGCGAGCCGGTCATGAGCCTCGATCTCTTCCCGACCATCGTGGCCATGGCCAAGGGCCAGCTCAGCCCCGCGCGGAAGTACTACGGCGCGGACCTCACGCCCTTGCTGGCGGGGGAGGTGACTCGCCTGCCCGGGCCCGGTGTCGACGGATCCCGCGAGCTGCTCGGGTACTACTTCGGGGCGGCCATCTCCATACGCTCCGGGCCCTGGAAGTTCCTGCGTCCCGGCTACTGGGACCTCGTCGACACGCTGTACAACCTGCAAACGGATCCGGCGGAGACGACCGACGTCGATCCCACGCGCCCGGAGATCGCCGCGGCGCTCGACGCGAGGCTGGCCGCCATCGCCGACGAGATCTCACAGGGCGCGAAGAAGCCGAAGAAGGGCGGGGCGGCGAACTAGTTCACCGAGACCATCACGCCCATCCCGCCTCCGGGAACGGGCATCGGCGTGATCGCCCAGTCTTCGTGGCCATGCAGCGTGTGCATGGTGACGGTGTGGCCGACCACCACGCCGACCGCCGATCCGAAGACCACGTCACTGAGGTAGTGCCGGTTGTCGTGCAGGCGCGACAGGGCCACGTAGGACGCGACGGTGTAGGTCGGCACCGCGGCCTTCCAGCCCAGATGGCGCCAGAGGACGCTCGCGGCGGCGAAGGTGACGGAGGCGTGGCCGGACGGGAAGGAGCAGCATTCCCCGGTGGGCCGGTTCCGGCGCGCGCTGAGCTTGATGGCGTAGACGATGGCCGCGTCCTCGAGGGTCGAGCGCAGCAGGTCCATGCCGAGATGGGAGAGGTGGCGATTGTCGGTGGCGCGCCCGATGCCGTAGACGGCGAAGGAGCTCCCGATCAGCGTCGCCCCCTGGCCGATGAACTTTCCCGGCGCGAAGAAGGTCTTGGCGAACGAGTTGCCCTGCAGACGGGCGTTGACGTCCTTGTCGAAGGGGTGAGCGGCCAGGGCGAGAGCACCGCCCCCGGCGAGGACGGCGAGCGAATGGCGCGACGGAAGGTGCCGGAAGTCGCCGGGGATCGCCTTCAGGGTCGCCTTCACGCCCGTATGGGGAGGCGGTGGTCCCGCGGGCGTGCTCTTTGTCTCCGCGCCCGGTGCCGGCGTCGCGGCCGCAGCCGGAACCGGGTCCACGGACGGGGGAGCCGTGGGCTGGGAGGCCGTGGGCTCGGGCGGCGGATCCTCCGCCCGCGCGACCGCGGCGGCCGCCGGCGTGAGCAACACGGCGAGGACGAGCGGCGTGACGTGACGCATGAGAATCTCTCGATGGCTGCCGTAAGCGCCTCTCCGGCCCGGAGCGGACGTGTCCGCACGCGAGGCCGGCGGCTGGGCCCGGCCCTAGACGACGGTGCGGCGGCCGGTGAGAAGGTTCACGACGAAGACGACCAACGCCACGACGAGCAGCAGGTGGATGAGCCCGCCACCCACGTGAGCGATCAACCCGAGGAGCCACAAAGCGAACAGGATCGCGATGATCGTCCAGAGCATGTTGCCTCCTTGCGAACGCGGTTGCCGCGTCCTTGTCCTGGATCGGGAGCAACTTCCATGCCGCGGCGGGGATCGAGGCCGGCACGACCGGGAACCCACTGCATCCCTTGCCTCTCGGCGTCATTGGTCCGGTGTGGCCGGGACGGCGTCCGGGGACGAGGGATCGTTGTAGGTTCTTCCTCGGGTGGACGCCGGCGTTCGCTACGGATGGCGAAGCGCCAGCAGGGAGCGGTACAGCCAACCCGCATCCGCCGGGTCGGGCCGGGCGGCCAGGGCGGCACGCCGCTCGGCCCACGAGCCGCCCTCGTCGGAAGAGTGCGCGCTCTCACTCCCGGTTGCGACCGGGTGGAGGAGCACCTCCGCCACCGCCCAGGGACCGCTCTCGGTCGGCGCGATCCGTACGGCGGTCACGACGCGCCCGTCGAGCGCGATCGAGAACGCCAGGTCGTCGACGAGGAACTGCGGATGGCCGTTCACCCAGGCGAGGTCCATGGTCTCGCGGCCGCGCCGTCGGCGGCCGACGCGCTCGAACGTCGATCCGTCGGAGGAGACCTCGATGTCCATCGCGCGCGGCAAGTCCGGCGCGGACGGGCCCGCGAGAAGCGTGACTCCCGCGACCGCGAGCGGCCGGCCCAGCGGAAACGCGGCCCTCCCCGAAGGCTCGACCACGCGCGTGGCGACGTCGCCGTCCCCCGCCGGTCCGGCCACGGTCCCGGTCGCGGTGCGCGAGGCGAACGGCGGCACGAAGTCGAAGTACACGGCCGCGGGCGCCGCGTCGCGGCGCGCATACCTCGCCCCGATGCCGGCCAGCTTCGACTCGAAGGTGTGAATGGCCGGCAGCTGGAAGTCGACGCCGGGGACGAGCACCCAGCCCACGCGCGAGGCGAAGCGGACCTCGTCGAGGTAGGGCATCGGGTAGCCCCAGAACCGCTCGTTCCACGGTGGCGAGGCCACCACCGTCTCGCCGCTCGTGTAGGTGAGGCAGTACGCGGTGTGGTACGAGGCGTACGCGCGCGCGAGGTGCTGCTCGCGCATGAGGTCGAGCACGCGCGCGCAGTCCGGGACCAGCGCTTCCGGTCCGCCGCGATGCCACTCCGCGAGCAGCCGCGCTCCCGTCCACAGGTGCGCGACGCAAAGCGGTATGACGACGAGCCAGGCGCGGGCGGAGCCGGCGAGCCGCACCGCACCCGCGGCCGCGAGCACGGCCAGGGGCACGACGATCGGGGTCAGGAAGCGCACGGTGTGGGGGTCGGACCGCACGGGAAACGGGAACGCGACGAGGGTCAGCGCGATCGTGCCCAGGAGCAGGCCGGCGAGGGGCCGCCCGCGCAGCGAAGCCCATCCCACGATCGCGCCCGCCAGCCAGGCGACGACGAGCACCGCACCCACGACGAGAGGCGCGGCGACCGTGCGCTCCCCTTCGTCCGCGGTCAGCGGACTCCAGAGGCCCAGGAGGGCGGCCACCGGCTCGTGCAACCGTCGCGCGACCATCGCCGCGTGCGCGAGGGGCGGCATGCCCTCGTGGGCGATGCCGAGCACGGCGGTGGCCGAGGGCTCGCGCCAGGCGGAAAGCCACCACGGCGCGCTGGCGGCGAGGAAGGCGACGACCGCCCAGAGGAGCGCGCCCCGGCGCGCGCGCCCGGCGCCGCGGGCCAGGACGACGCCGACCGCGGCCAGCGTGGCCAGGGACATGAGGTGCGTCCAGGCGGCAAGACCGCTGAGCAGGCCGATCAGGATCAGCCGGCCGCGTGGCGGCGGCGCCCCGGCCTCGAAGTCCTCCGCCGCTCGCGCGGCCAGGGCCAGCACGGCCGCGAGCAGGACGAGGGTGGTCGGGTACAGCGGCGGGGGGAGCGCGGACAGAAGGAGCACGTACGCGGACGGACACGCGACGAGGAGGGCGGCGGGGAGCCCCGCCCCCGCCACCGCGATCTCGCCGAGGACGGCGGCGGCCGCCACCAGGGCCAGCGCGAGCAGGGCGTAGGGAATCCGCACCGCGAGCGGGCTCGGACCCAGGCCGGCCACGAAGGGGGCGGCGATCCAGCCGTCGACGGGCGAACCGTACGGCTGGCCCCACATGGTGATGCCGCGCGTGGGATGGCGCGCCATGAGGCCGACGATCGCGGTGTCGCCGTCCACGGACGCGCGCGCGGCAACGGCCCAGAACGGTGCGCGCACGGCGGCGGCGAGGAGGAGTACGGCGAGGACCGACCGCGCTCTCACGCGTGCCTATCCTACGCGAGGTCAGGGGCGGCGGCGGTCGAGGCTGTGGCGCGAGGGACGCCGGCGCTCACCCAGGCGCCGGCGGCCGCTCAGGGCACGACGCGTGGCGCGGGCGACGTCACCAGGGGCGGCGGGAAGGGCGACCGTCCATTCGAAGACCCTGTCGTCCTCGACGAGGACGATGCGCGCGCGGTCGGGGGCCTGCGGGTCGGCGCCTTCGGCCTCGATGCGGCAGACCGCCTTGCTGATCGTGATCGCCGTCTCCGCGATCTCGCGCTCGAAGAGGCTCGCCAGCGCGCGATCGCGCCCCGAAAGCGCGTTGTCCGTGAACTCGATCATCGCGCGCTCTTGCCGGCGAGGCTCGCCACCACCGCCACCAGCTCCGCCGGCTCCACCGGCTTGGCGGCGTGGAGCTGGAATCCCGCGGACAGCGCGCGCATGCGGTCCTCCAGCCGCCCGTAGCCGGTGAGGGCGGCGGCCGGGATGCGACCGCCCCGCTCCGGGGAAAGGCTGCGGACCTTGCGGATCAGCTCGTACCCGTCCTGTTCCTGGAGCGCGATGTCGCTGAGCAGGACGTCGGGCCGCTCGCGCTCCAGCATCTCCAGCGCCTCCGCGGCGGAGGAGGCCATGAACACGAGGGCCCCGCGTTTTTGCAGCACGGCCGCCAGCAGGTGACGCGCGTCGGCCTCGTCCTCGACGACGAGAACGCGCACTCCGTCCAGGCGCGGCGCTTCGTCGAGGCCCGCCTCCTCGCGCGAGAGAGGCGGCACCCGCTGGCCGTCCTCGCCCGCCTCGACGATGGGCAGGCGCAGCGTGAACACGGAGCCCTGGCCCTCGCCTCCGCTGGTGGCCAGGACGGTGCCGCCGTGCATCTCCACGATGTGACGCACGATCGAGAGGCCCAGCCCCAGCCCTCCATGCCGCCGCGTGCCCGTGCCCGCCTGGCGGAAGCGCTCGAAGATGTGGGGGAGAAAGTCGGGGGAGATGCCCTGGCCGGTGTCGCGCACCGCGATCTCGAACTCGCCGGGCTCGTCGTGCTGCCGCACCTCGACGGTCACGATGCCGCCCTTGGGCGTGAACTTGATCGCGTTGGTCAGGAGGTTCCACACCACCTGCTGCAGCCGCTCGGGATCACCGATGGCCGGGCAGCACGGCCGGACCTCCGGCGCGAGGTCCTGGCGCAGCTCCACGCTCTTGGCCGCGGCCAGGGGCGAGACGGTGTCGATGGCGGACTCCACGATGCGCACGAGGTCCACCGAGCGCATCTCGAGATGGAACTTGCCGGCGACGATGCGCGAGACGTCGAGGATGTCCTCGATGAGCTGGTTCTGGACCTTCGCGTTGCGGTCGATGGTCTCGATGGCGCGCGCGACCGTCGGCTCGTCCAGGCCGCCCGTGCGCAGCATGTGCGCCCAGCCCACGATGGCGCTCAGGGGCGTGCGCAGCTCGTGGGACAACATGGCCAGGAACTCGTCCTTCATCCGGTTGGCTTCGCGTGCCTCTTCGAGGAGGCGGTTGCGCTCCTCGTCCGCGGCACGGCGGTCCGAGATGTCGCGGGCGAACGCGTTGAAACGGTAGAACCCCCATCCCTTGACCACGGTGATGGCGAGCTCGATGGGGACGAGGCTGCCGTCCTTGCGCAGCCCCTCCACCTCGACGCGGCGATTCAGGAGCGGCCCCTCGCCCGTCTCGAAGTATTTCTCGAGGCCCCGCTCGTGGGCCTCGCGGAACTGGGGCGGGATGATCAGCTCGGAGAGGCGCCGGCCGATGGCCTCCTCGCGGGTGAATCGGAACGTCGCGACCGCCTGGTGGTTCCAGTCGATGACGACCCCGCTCGCGTCCATCCCGACCACGGCGTCGAGGGCGCCCTCGAGGATGGCGCGGAGCTGCGCCTCGGACTCGCGCAGGGCGGCCTCGCGGCGCAGGAACCCCATCTCGAGGTGGGTGGTCACGCGCAGCATCAGCTCGCGCTCGGAGAACGGCTTGATCAGGTAGTCGTTCGCCCCCGCCTCGAGGGCCTTGAGCCGGTCCGCTTCCTCGGTGAGGCCCGAGATCACGATCACGGGCAGCGTGCGCGTCCCCGCCTCCGCGCGGAGCTGGCGCAGGAAGTCGTACCCGTCCATGCCGGGCAGGAGGAGGTCGGTCAGGACCAGATCGGGCGGACGCTCCCGCGTGGCCGCGATGGCGGACGCGGCGTCCGCCGCCGTCTCCACCGTCCAATGGCCGCTGAGCAGCAGCTCGAGCACACGGCGCATCTTGTCGTCGTCTTCGACGACGAGGATGCGCGGTGTGGTCTGAGTGGCCTGGGATCGGGACTCGGCGACGGCGGCCGGTGCGGGCTCGGGCAACGGACCTCCAGGGCGGAGCGGCGTCGGAGCGCTCACCTTTTCCATCATACCCGCGCCGTTTTCCGCGGAGCGGCGCACGTGGAACATTGGCCCGTGCGACGACCGACCCGGCCGCAGACCTCTTAACTGTCAACCGTGTCGATCGTCCGTTCAGCTGTTGATTGACACCGTGAACGCCGCGGAGTACCCGCTGGTGGCGTCACCCCCGGTGATGGTGGCCGTCTCCGAGGCGAGGCTGTCCGCGAAGACCATGTCGCTCGCGTTGGAAGTCGGATTCCGGCCTTTCGCCGCGTACACGGCGGTCGCGTACACGGCGGCGATGAGGCCCTCCTCGAACGCGATCTGCGTGACCTTCACGACGGAGTTGTTGACCTTGACCTCGACGTGGATGTGCGTGGCCCGGCCCTGGTACCAGCCCGGGAAGACCGTGGTGAAGGTGACGCGCCCGCTGGCATCCGTGGTCTGGATGCCGCGCAGGAAGGTCTGTCCGCTGCCGTTGTAGCCGGGCTGCGAGTACTCCGAATACTGCCCCTGGGCGTCGCACTGCCAGATGTCCACGGCCGCGTTCGCGACCGGGAGGCACGAGTTGCCCGTGTTCACGATCGTGATCGTGAGCGCGAGCGGCAGCCCGCTCTTGCCTTCGCGGATGTCGCTGCGCACGAAGTTCGTGAGCGAGGGGTAGGGTCCGAGCGTCTCCGTCGGGGTCGCCGCGCAGGCTCCGCTCGTCGTCGAGCCACCCGTGGTGGCCGTCCCCGTCGTCGCCGTGGGCGTGGTCGACGAGCCCGATCCGCATCCGAGAGAAAGCGCGGCCCCGCTGAGGCCGAGCAAGCCGAGCGCGTCGCGCCGGCTGACCTTCTTGATTATCGACATGAGTCCTCCGCGCGGCCGGATGAACCCGGCCGACGACCCCATCACGGTACGGCCTCGCGGCCGCCTTGGGAAGGTGGGTGGCCGGACATTCAGTGTTAAGTTCGGCTACACGATGGACCGCTACCGGCGCATGGCGATGCTGGTTTCCGTCGTGGAGCGCGGCTCGATCCGGCGGGCAGCGGGGGAGCTCGGTCTGACCCCGTCCGCGGTCAGCCAGCAGATCCGGCGTCTCGAGCACGAGGTCGGCGTCACCCTCTTCCGCCGGTCCACCCGCCGCCTCACCCTCACCGAAGCCGGCGAGGCGTTCTACGTCGGATGCGCGGCCATGGTCGCGGCCGCGCGTTCCGCGCACGAGCGCCTCGCCGACCTGCAGGACGCGGCGGTCGGGGAGCTGCGCGTGAGCGCGCCCGCCGGGTTCGCGGCCATCCACCTGGTGAGCGCTCTCGCTCCCTTCCTGGCCGCGCATCCGGCCCTCGCCCTGCGCCTCATCGTGACCGACGAGCCGGTCGACATCATCCGCGAGCGCATCGACCTCGCGATCACCATCGCGCGGCCGTTGCCCAGCTCCAGCCTGGTGCGCAAGCACCTGGCCGACTGGCCGCTGGTGTTGTGCGCGTCACCCGCCTACCTGGCCCGCCGCGGCGCCCCGCGCACTCCGGAGCAGCTCGCGGAGCACGACTTCCTCTCCCTGCCGCCGTCGCACCACCCGTCCGAAGAGCTGACCGGGCCCGCCGGACAGCGCCACCGGCTGACCCTGAACCCCCGGGTGACGAGCAACAACCAGTTCTCGATCAAGCAGCTCACCCTGATGGGGCTCGGCCTTTCCTTCCACGTGGAGCCGGAGGTCGCGGCCGAGTTCGCGTCGGGGGAGCTCGTGCGCGTGCTCCCCGACTGGTCCGGACCCACCCTCAGCGTGGACGTGCTGATGCCGGCGCGCACGCGCCAGCCCGCGAAGATCCGCATGGCGGTGGAGGCGCTGCGCGGCTACCTCGATCGCGCGTCGGTCACGAGGACGAAGGCGTCGCGCAGGAACCGCGTGACCAGCGCCTGAAGGCCGGGCGCGCGGCTCTCGCGCGGTCCGGCCACGTTCAGCCGCACGATCCTCTCCTTCTCGATCCACGCCGCCAGCTCCGCGGGGCGGGCCGACCTCAGGTCGAGCAGGAGGACCGGCCGACCCTGGCGCCGGGCCAGGCGCTCGGTCAGCGCGGTGCCGCGATCGACGCGTCCCTGGTGCAGGATCGCGGTCCCGTCGGAGTCTCGTACGTTCCACGCCGTGCGCTGCGGATACTCGGCCGTCGGCGTCTCCTGCAGGGGATAGCGGTCGGGGATGGTCCCGTCCTCCGACCGCCGCCCGCGGGGACACCAGCCACCGCAAGGAACTCCCGCCGCCAGCGCCGCGTCGAGCGCACCGCGATCGGCCCCGGTCTGTCCGCCGCTGACGATGAAAAGGCTTCCGCCCGCGCGCCGGGCCGTGCCGGGCTGCGTTACCATCGCCGTCCATGCGGCGGCTGGGCCTGGCCCTCCTCATCGCGCTCGCGACGGCCGCGCGCGCGTCCGCGCATCCGGCTCCGTTCAGCTACCTGGACGTCGAGCTGGGGGAGCGGGCGGTGGAGGTCACCCTGGTTGCCCACGCCTTCGACATCGCGCACGAGCTGGGCCTCGCGTCTCCGGACGACGCGCTCGATCCCGCGCTGCTCGCGAGAAGGCAGGACGACCTCGTCGCGCGGCTCCTCCCCCGTTTCCGGCTCGCGGCGGACGAGCGCGTGCTCTCCTGCCGGTCGTCGGCGGCGCCGGAGGCGGTCCCCGACCGGAGCGCGGTCCGCCTGCGCTTCACTTGCCCGTCCGACGGGCCGGCCGGCGTCCTGCGCGTGCGGGCGGCCCTGTTCCCCTACGATCCCGCCCATCAGACCTTCCTCAACCTCTACGAGGGCGGGGCGCTGCAGAGCCAGGCGATCCTCGATCGCGACCACGACGCGACGGAGTACTTCGCGGGCACGCGGCAGGGCGCGCTCGCCGTCGCCCGCCGCTTTCTCCCCGCCGGCGTGCACCACATCCTGATCGGACCGGATCACCTGCTGTTCCTGGTGGGGCTGCTGCTGCTCGGGGGCTCCGTGCGCCAGCTCGCGTGGGTGGTCACCGCCTTCACGGTGGCCCATAGCCTGACCCTGTCCCTGGCCGCGCTCGCCGTCTTCACGCCGCCCGCGCGGATCGTGGAGCCCGCCATCGCGCTCAGCATCGTGTACGTCGGCGCCGACAACCTGCTCGCGCGGGGCGGGCGCGACGTGCGCGCGTGGATCGCGCTCGGCTTCGGCCTCGTCCACGGCTTCGGCTTCGCGAGCGTGCTGCGCGAGATGGAGCTGCCCCGCCGGGCGCTGGCCTGGTCGCTCTTCTCGTTCAACGTCGGCGTCGAGATCGGCCAGCTCCTCGTGGTCCTGGCCGTCGCCTCCGCCCTGGCCGCGCTGAGGGCCCGGAGCGAGGAGGCGGGGCGCCGGCTGGCCGTGGCCGGATCGATCGTGGTGGTCGTGGCCGGCTCGCTGTGGTTCGTGCAGAGGTTGTTTTTCTCGTAACGCGGAGCCCGTCCGCCGAGGGCCAGGAGGCATGGCATGAGGAGAAGCATCGTGTTGGGGACCCTGATGGCGGCGGGCGCGCTCTCGCTCGCGGTGTCGGCCTACCAGGCGCCGCCGTCGCCGCCGGCGCCGAAGGTCGTGGAGGTCGAGAAGATCAAGGACAACCTGTACATGCTCAAGGGCGGCGGTGGCAACACCGCGGTCTTCGTGGGCACGACCGGCGTCGTGGTCGTGGACACGAAGCTGCCGGGCTGGGGCCAGCCCATCCTCGACAAGGTCAAGGAGCTCACCCCCAAGCCGGTCACGACCATCATCAACACGCACACGCACGGCGATCATGTGAGCGGCAACGTCGAGTTCCCCGCCACCGTCGACATCGTGACCCAGGAGAACACGAAGGCCAACATGGAAAAGATGGCCACGCCCACCGGCATTCCCGCGGGAACCATGCCCAACGTCTTCCAGGCCAGCGGCGGGAAGGGGATGCCCAAGCGGACGTTCAAGGACACGATGACCCTCGACAAGGGCGCGGACCGGATCGATCTCTACTACTTCGGCCGCGGGCACACCAACGGCGACGCCTTCGTGGTGTTCCCGGCCCTCCGCGTCATGCACGCGGGCGACATCTTCGCGCGCAAGGGGCCGCCCCTCCTCGACGCGAACAACGGCGGCAGCGGCGTGGCCATCGGCGACACCCTGGCCAAGGCCGGCGCCGGCATCAAGGCCGTCGACAGCGTCATCACCGGCCACAGCACGCTCATGACCTGGGCCGACCTCCAGGAGTACGCGCGGTACAACCAGGACTTCCTGGAATGGGTGCGCGCGGAGATGAAGGCGGGCAAGACCGTCGAGGCCGCGGCCGCCGAGTACAAGATCCCGGAGAAGTACGCGGGCTACACGGACAACCCGGAGCGCGTGAAGCTCAACGTCGGGGTGATCTACGACGAGCTCAAGAAGTAGGCGAGAGTGGCGGAGAGGGTGGGATTCGAACCCACGATACCCTTTCGGGTATAACGGTTTTCGAGACCGTCCGCTTCAACCACTTGCGTACCTCTCCGCGGAACGGAACCCCCATTCTAGCCTACGTCGCGGGAGCGCTTCGCCCGGAAGAACTCGACCATCAGGCCCCGGCACTCCTCCTCGCGCACCCCGGCCACGATCTCGAACCGGTGGTTGAGGCGCAGCTCCTCCGCGCGCATCCGGGAGCGGACGGCTCCGAACTTCGGCTCGTCCGCCCCGTACACCAGGCGGTCGATCCGCGCGTTGAAGGCCGCGCCCACGCACATCAGGCAAGGCTCCACCGTGACGTACAGGGCGGAGCCGCCCAGGCGATAGTTGCCGGCCGCGGCCGCCGCCCGTCTGAGGGCGACGATCTCGGCATGGGCGGTGGGATCGCACGACGAGATCGGCTGATTGAAGCCTTCGGCGACCACTCCGCCGTCGACCACGATCACCGCCCCGATCGGCACTTCCCCGGCGTCGAGGGCGAGGCGCGCCTGGGCGAGCGCCCTTTCCATGAAGACGTCGTCGCTCTGCGCCATCGCACCCCCGGCGGCTCGCCGGAGCATACCGCCGCGCGGTCGCGTAGGGGGCTATCCATGGCCGCGGAACAGGCGTACATTTCGGGCGGGGGGTCATCATGGTGCAGGAGCCCGTCCGACACGACGAGAACGAGCTGGCGAAGGCGATCCGCTTCGGGGCGAAGAAGCGGCCTGATCAGGCCTTCGGCGAGTACTACCACGGCCCTCGCGCCTCCTGCGCGCTGGGCGCGGCCTTCGAGGGCATCTATCGCCTTCCCGAGGAGGTCGGACAGCTCCACCCCAAGCGCCTCGATCGCCTGTTCGACTGCCTGGAGGGGACGATCCGGCGCTGCCCCGAGGGCTGCAAGAAGAGCCTGATCCTGGCCGCGATGATCATCCACCTGAACGACGACCACCACTGGGACCGCGAGCGCATCGCGGTCTGGGTGGCGGGAACCATCGGCCCCGAGACCAAGGCGGAGGGCGGCGCCCCGGCCTGATCCGGCCTCCCCCGTGCGCGGCGTCACCCGCGCCCTGAACATCCGGGGAGCCGTTCCCGTACCGGACTTTCAGGTATGGCTCGCCACTCCATCGTCTCGCCGCTGGGAAGCC
>DASTLK010000130.1:0-10575 GCA_035715025.1 Vicinamibacteria bacterium | reverse complement strand
GGATCACGCCGCAGCGAATCCTTCCACGACATCAGGTCACCCTCGCGCGGCCGCCGGGTCAGGCCGCGGGCGACGTCTTGCGTTCGGGGAGCACCGCGCCCATCAGCCATCCCAGGAACGCGGCGACGCCGTTGCTGATGGGCCCGGCGACGAGGCCGCCCGCCCGGCGCAGCAGCGCCTCGTTCATGGGCACCTCGGTCTCGACGTTGAGGGCCCGAGGATGGTTGAAGAACGTGTGCATCCCCAGCGCGTAGGAGAGCGTAGTGGACGTGAAGATCACGATCTGGGCCGCGAGCCCCAGCGTCATGCCCAGCATCACCGCCTGCAGGAGGGTGTAGCCCCGCCACTTCCGGCAGAACGCCGCGAAGTAGGTGGAGGAGAGGAGGGTCAGGGTCACGATGCTGAAGACGTGGTGGCCCTTCGCGTATTCGACCTGGCCCAGGCTCTGCGCCCAACGCCCGACGGTGAAGAGGCCCAGGAGCACGAAATAGAAACGCGCGACCCTGAGGTTCTCGGTCAAGAGCGTTCTCCTCCCCCCGTAGCCTCTCGATGATAGCCGGGGGCTGGATGCACGTCGATCCGGTCAGCGTCCCCCGACGTCGTGGCGGGAGAACCAGTCGCCGATCCGGCGCAGCCGGTCCAGGACGTGCTGCGGCTCCTCGAAGGCGTGGCCTTCGCGCGGATAGACGACCATCTCCGCCTCCACGCCGGCATCGCGCAGCGCCCGGTACATCATCCATCCCTGCGCGGGCGGGACCCGCACGTCCTCCGCGCCATGCAGGAACAGCGTGGGCACCCGGGCCGCGGGCGCATAGGTGATCGGCGATTCGCGTGCGTAGAGGTCCTGGTGTCCGGCGAAGGGGCTGCCGGAGAAATAGTCGAACCGCCAGCGCCGGGCGTCGCTGACCACGTACTGCAGGCGCAGGTCCGCGACCCCCGCGCCGCTGGCCGCGGCCCGGAAGCGGTCCGTGTGCGTGATCGCCCAATTGGTCAGGTAGCCGCCGTAGCTCCAGCCGTAGAGGAAGAGGCGTGCAGGATCGGCCAGACCGCGCGCGATCACGGCGTCCACGCCCGTCATCACGTCCTCGAAGGGGCCGGCGCCCCAGTCGGCGACGTTGCCGCGGGTGAAGGCGTCCCCGTAGCCCGTGCTGCCGCGGAAGTTCGGCCGCAGGACGAGGTAGCCGAGGGAGGCGAAGTACGCGGTCTGGGGATCGAAGAGGAGAGGCGTGTGGTCGCGCGGCCCCCCGTGCGGGATCACGACCAGCGGCCGCCGCCCGGCCGCGGCGGTGGCGGGTTGGGCGAGGACGCCCTCCACCTCGGACGAGCCGGAGCGCCAGCGCACCACCTCGAGCCGCGGCCGCGCCCGCGCCGTCAGCGCCTCGTTCCACCGGGTCCGCGGCCGTGGCGACTCGCCGTTGGCGCCCGCCACCCACACCTCGGCCGGCGCGTCGCCCGGCACGAAGACCCATCCCGGTCCTCCGTGGGCGACGGCCAGGAGCGCGCGTCCCGGCGTCCAGAGCGGCGCCGCCCGGCCGGTCGCGACCTGGACGCGTGCGATCCCGCTCATGGCGCCGATCGCGTGATGGACTTCGAGCGCGGACCCGTCGGACGTCCAGCGGAGGTCCTCCACGTCCCGATCGAGCGCGGCGGACACGTCGCGGGCACGGTCGCTGCCGACCGTCCACACGAAGGCGTCGTTGCGCGAGACCTCGTGCCCGTCGAAAGGGCGCACGAAGGCCAGCGCACGGCCGTCCGGCGACCAGCGCGGATCCGTGGCCAGGTCGCTCCCCGGCACCTCGCCCAGGGCGCCCGTGCGCGTGTCCAGGATGTGGAGGCGCGCCTCCAGCGAGCTGTCCGCCTCCGGCGTGGCCGTGGTCAGGACCGCGACCCGCTTTCCATCCGGCGCCCACGCCGCCGCCTGGACGTGGCGGGAGCCGTCGGTGAGGGCCGCGGGCGTGCCTCCCGCGACGGGCACGATCCACAGGCGGTGGCGGCGCCACTGCCACCCGTCCACTCGCGCATCGTCCTTCTTCTGGCGGCGGTGCGCCTCGTCGTCGGTCTCCGGCGACGGTGCCCGCAGGAGCAGGCGCTGGCCGTCCGGGGACCATTCGAAGCCGGCCACCGATTCGCCGTGCGAGGTCAGCGGGCGCGCTTCGCCGCCGGCCGCCGGCAGCGCCCATACCTGCGCGCGTTCGCCCTGGCGCGAGATGAACCCGATCTCCGTCCCCGAAGGCGACCAGCGCAGGTTCGACGCGTCGCCGTCGCGCAGCGTGAGCCGTCTCTCGGGAGTCGCGCCGGCCAGGTCGACGCTCCAGAGCTCCGTCCGGAACGCGCCCGCCTCCAGGTCGCCCCTGCGCAGCGAGACGACCGCGCTGTGCCCGTCGGGCGAGACCGCCATCTCACGCACGGTGGCGAGCGCGACCACGTCGGCCAGGGTGAAAGGTGTGGCCGGCGCGCCCAGCAGCGCGCACAGCGAGAGCGTCGCGATCACGACCAGCCGAGCCCGCCGCCCGTCCCCGTGAGCAGCGACCGCGCGAAGTCCTCGAGGTCGCGCAGGAGGTCCGGCGTCAGCGACAGGCCCAGGCCGCACACGTGGACACCGCGCACCGTGGCCGGATCGTCGCCGGCCCGCACCGCCTCCGCCGCCTGGGCGCGGGTGAGGGCGCGCGCGTAGTCCTCCAGCGCGACCTCCGCTCCCTCGTCGAGGGGATAAGCGGTCTCGAAATCGATCTCGTAGCAGCCGGCTTCGGGACGCGTGTGAGGCATGTTCTGGAACGGTCCAGCGCCCGGACCGGGCGATGCGAATTCTATCCCGTGCCGGCGCGGCCGCGTTTGACCGCCCGGGAGGCCGGCGCTACAGTTTCCTCTCTTCGGTTGCCGTCCATGCAGACCCGCCAGCCGGTCCCGACGTATTTCGGGCGGTACCAGGTCCTCGAGGAACTTGGGTCTGGTGCGATGGGGGTCGTGTACCTCTGCGTGGATCCGCGCCTCGCGCGGCCGGTCGCGGTGAAGGTCATCCGCGAGTCCGAGCACATGACCCCGGCGGAGAAGGAGCAGTTCCTGGCCCGCTTCCGCAACGAAGCGGAAGCGGCGGGGCGTCTCAACCACCCCGGCATCGTCCAGATCTACGACATCGGCCCGTCCTACCTGGTGATGGAGTACCTGGACGGCAAGGCCCTTTCGGCGGTGATGAAGGCGGGGCAGGTCTACGCGGTGCAGGAGATCTGCTCGATCATCCTCCAGGTCTCGGACGCCATCGACTACGCGCACAAGCACGGCATCGTCCATCGCGACATCAAGCCCGCGAACATCATGATGATGGACGACGGCGGAGTGAAAGTGATGGACTTCGGGGTGGCGCGGCTGGAGTCGTCCACCCTGACCGTCGCGGGCACCGTCGTCGGCTCGGTGCGGTACATGGCTCCTGAGCAGATGATGGGCGAGCGGGTGGACGCGCGTGCCGACGTGTTCTCCCTGGGCGCGGTGGCGTACGAGATGCTCACCGGCCGCGCGCCCTTCCCGGGCAAGACGATCACGGAGGTGGTGGGGCAGGTCGTGCATGGCGCCTACGTCCCGCCGCGCCAGGTGGACGAGCGCCTGCCCGAGGAGCTCAACGACGTCTTCGGGGGCGCCTTCGCGGTCAGCCCCGACGAGCGCTACGGGTCCGCGATGGATTTCGCGCGCGATCTCTACGCCGCGGCGGAGCCCGTGCTCGACTTGCGCATCGGGCAGGAAGCCAGCGATCTGCCGCCCGCGCAGGTGGGGACCACGCTGATGGCGCCGACGGCCACCTCGCCGCCCGCCTCCGCCACCGCGCGCACCGTGCGCCTGCCCGCGCCGGAGGGCGCCGGCAGTCGCGAGGGCGTCCTGCTCGTGGACAGCGAGCCCTCGGGCGCGGAGGTCTATCTGGACGGCAAGCCGCTGGGGGCCACGCCCGTCGCGGGAGTGGAGGTGAGCTTCGGGCGCCACGTCCTGCGTGTCGAAAAGGACGGCCGCGAGCCCATCTCGGCGGAAATGGAGGTGAAGCGCGAGCAGCCGCTCAAGGTGCTCAGCTTCTCCCTGCCCCTCGCGTGCGCGGCCAGTGAGAAGCTACGGGTCGGCCAGTTCGTGAGCTTCGGGCCCCAGGTGGTGCCGCCCTCGCGCCTCTCCGGCAAGATCCCGGAGTATCCCCCGGCGGCCCTGGAGAGAGGCATGGAGGGCTCCCCCGTGGTGGACATCTGGATCGACGAGAAGGGCAACGTCATGGACGTCGCCATCGTCGAGTCCGCGGGAGCGATGCTCGACGGCGCGGTGCTGGAGGCGGTGGCGGGGTGGAAGTTCCGGCCGGCCGCCGTCGGCGGCACCGCCGTCTCCGTGCGTATGACTCTGCAGCACCTGTTCCGCCGCTGAGGCGCGGGACGGCGTGTCAGGGCGAGAGCTGCGGGAGCAGGCGTTGCGCGCTCGCCACGAGCGCCGCGCCGAAGAGGATCAGGTAGAACGGTCCCTTCAGGTCTTCCCAATGTCCACCGAGCAGGTCTTGACGAGACCGGCTCGTGCGATCGGGATCAAAGCGGTCCCAGAGCAGCGATGCCAGGAACCCGCCCTGGACCGCGGCCAGGACTTCCCAAACCGCGCCGACCACGATGCAGCCGATGCCCGCGAACCGCAGCAAGGAGATCAGGCCGGACCTCGTGGCGACCGCGCGCGATGAGCGCGCCGACGGCGGGTGCTACTTGCGCGCCGCGTACCAGTCGACTTCCATCTTCGTGTAGGCCGCCCACTTCTCCGGCACCTCTTCCGCGGGGAAGATGGCCTGGACGGGGCACACCGGCACGCAGGCTCCGCAATCGATGCAGGTCTCGGGATCGATGTAGAGCTTGGTGGCGGCCTCGAACTCCGCCTCGTCCTTCTTGGGGTGGATGCAGTCGACGGGGCAGACCTCGACGCAAGCCGTGTCCTTCGTGTTCAAGCACGGCTCCGCGATGACGTAGGTCATGGACGGATCCTCCTTGGCAAATTTGTCTCCTCCCGGCGTCCGCCGGGGGACGGCGGATCCTATATCAAAAAGCGGCGGGGCTGGGAAGAGCCTCCGGCCCGCGCGCTACTGGGTGAGCTCCTTGAAGAGGGCGAGCAGCCGCCCGTCGTTGCCCTTCACGGCGAGGCCGGCGCGCACCTGCGCCAGCGCCTCCTCCCGGTCGCCGCGGCGCATGGCGTCCTGGGCCTGCTTGAGGCGTGAGGCGACGGCGATGTCGGCCTCGATGTCCTCGACCAGCGCCTTGGCCTCGCGATTGTCCGGCTCGCCGCGCAGGACGGCCTTGGCCTCGGCCAGCGCGGCCGCGTAGCGCCCTTTCTCGTAGAGATCGCTCGCACGATCGAGGCGGGCCCCCCCCGCGGGCGGGGCCCCGGTCACGCGGTCCCCGTCGGCCGTGGCCGTGGGCACGGGAGCACTGGCCACGACGCGCGGCCCGGGAGTGGCACGCGGCGTCATGGGGGTCGGCCGGCGGTCGGGCGGCGCCTCCGTGGAGGGCGGCGGGGTCGGTGAGGCGAGGCGCGCCCCTCCGGAGACGAGCGAGTCGCCTTCGCCGCGCGGCCGCGCCGAGGCCGCCGGGGTCGGGCGCCCCGCCTCGTTCCGGGGCCAGACGAGGAGCGCGATCATCGCGACCGCGGTGGCCGCGAGAACCGTGACGCCGATGACCGCGGGCACCAGCCACGCGGGCCGTCGCGTCACCGGGGGCGCCGCTTCCGAGGCGGCCGACGGCGCGGGCGCGGCCGGGTTCGGGGCACGCTCCTCGCCGGCCAGGTCGGCGGACATGCTGGCCGGGCGCACCGGTGCGGGCGCGGTGTAGGAGGCCCGCCGGACCATGCCCCTGTCCGAAGCGGCCGCCTCGTCGAGGGATCCGCCCAGGTCCTTGAGCGCGAGGGCGAGGTCGGCGGACATCGTGGCGGCGGTGGGGTAGCGCCGGACGGCGTCCTTGAAGAGCGCCCGCGTGAGCACCGCGCGCAGCCGGTCCCATTTCGCGCCGCGCGGGATCAGGCCGAGATCCGGATCCTCGTGGGCGATCTTGTACATCAGGGTCACGACGGAGTCGCCCTGGAAGGCCTTCTCGCCCGTGACCAGCTCGTACAGGATGAGCCCGGCCGAGAAGAGGTCGCTGCGCCCGTCCACCGCCCCCGCCGTCACCTGCTCGGGCGACATGTAGTTGGGCGTGCCCACGATGAGGCCGCCGATGCTGGTGGTGCCGCCCAGCCGGGCCACGCCGAAGTCCATGATCTTGGCCGGCCGGCCGCGAGGCAGGAAGAGGTTGGACGGCTTGACGTCGCGATGGACGATCCCGTGCTCGTGGGCGTGGCCGAGCCCGGCCAGCAGTTGCAGGACGATCGGCAGCGTCGCGCGAGGGTTCGGGCGCAGGCCGCCCTCGATCGCGCGCTGCAGGTCCACTCCTTCCAGCAGCTCCATGGCGATGAAGGGCGATCCCTCGTGCTCGCCCAGCTCGTACACGGTGATGATGTTGGGATGCTGCAGCCGCGCGATGGCGCGGGCCTCGCGCAGGAAGCGCTCCTTGTCCTCCGAGGAGTGGGCGCGCATGACCTTGAGCGCGACGTCGCGGTCGAGGGCCTCGTCGCGCCCGCGCAGCACCACGCCCATCGCGCCTTCGCCGACGCGGCCGGTGACGGGGAAGCGGCCGATCTGCGGCGGGATGTCCATGGCGGCGCGATGATAGCGCCCTGCCGCGAAGCATTCGACCGGCCGGGCGTGCTCGCAACGTCACGACATGCGCTCATCATTGACCGGGCGCCGCGGGTCGATATACGTTCCTCGGCGCGCCTCTGATGCGAGCGGTGGTGCAGAGAGTGTCGGAAGCGGGGGTGACCGTGGGCGGCGAAGCCGTCTCCGCGATCGGTCCCGGCCTGCTCGTCCTGCTCGGTGTGGGCCGGGAGGACGCGGAAGCGGACGCGGACTACCTCGCGGACAAGATCGTCAACCTGCGCATCTTCGAGGACGATGCGGGGCACATGAACCTCTCCGTGCTCGAGACGCGCGGGGCCGTGCTCGTGGTCTCGCAGTTCACCCTGTACGGGGACACGCGCCGCGGCCGGCGTCCCGGCTTCTCCGCGGCCGCTCCGCCGGAGGAGGCCAATCGCCTCTATCGTCATTTCGTCACCCGCGTCGCGGCCAGCGGACTCGAAGTCAAGGAGGGCGTCTTCCGCGCCATGATGGACGTCCGTCTCGTCAATCACGGGCCGGTCACGCTCCTGCTCGACAGCACGCGCGCGTCCTGACCCACGCCCCTTGGCGCGTGCTACGGTGGGAGTGGGAGGCCCCGATGACGCACAACTCGCCGGATCCGAACCCCATGCCGACGCCGAACCCGTCCCCCCGACCTCAGCCGGAGAGGCAGCCGGATCCCGTGCCCCCGCCCACGTCCCGGCCCTCCGGGCCCGGCACGGACCCCAACGTCATCCCGTCGCCCAGCCCGTCCCCGACGCCGAACCCCGCCCAAAGCCCCCAGGCCTGAGCCGTCGGCGCCCGTCTCCGTGCCCGTCTCCGTCTCCGTCCGTTTTGCGATCCCATTCCTGGGCTAGAGTGCCGGGCATGTCCAGAGTGAACGTCGCAAGCGGAACCCCGTGGGAGCCGATCGTCGGGTATTCACGCGCGGTGCGCGTCGGCAACGTGGTGAGCGTCTCCGGAACCACCGCCACCGACGACAGCGGGCGCGTGGTGGGGGCGGGGGACATGCGCGCCCAGGCCGTGCAGACCCTGCGCAACGTCGAGCGCGCGCTGGAGCGGGCGGGGGCGTCGCTGAAGGACGTCGTGCGCACGCGCATGTTCGTGACCGACATCTCGCGCTGGGAAGAAGTAGGACGGGTCCACGGCGAGTTCTTCGGGACCATCCGTCCCGCCACCAGCATGGTGGAGGTGAGCCGCCTGATCGACCCCGACATGCTCGTCGAGATCGAGGCGGAGGCCATCATCGGCTCGAGCAGGGACTGACCTATCCGCGGGGCTGGAGCGAGGCAGTGCCCGCGCCCACTGTTACCGTTCCGTGTAAGCGGGCGCACATCGCCCCGCCCGATTGCCGCGTACCCTTCTCTGGAAGTTGCCGGCGGCCCGGGCCATACGCCCGGCCGAAGCGGCGCATCGCAGCCGTTCCCCACGGGAGCCGTATCGATGTCCCTCAAGATCCTCTGCGCCGGGTGCTCGTCGGAAGAGCGCGCCGCCGTCGAAGCGGGCGTGCGCGCGGGGCTGGTTGAGCACACCCGCCGCGATCCCTGGACCGTATCCCTCGTGAAGTTCGGCACCGGCTGGTCGGTCACCGTCGACGGCCCGACCATCAAGGGCCGGCGCACCAGCTTCATGGTGCCGGGCCCGGCCGGACCGCAGGCGGTCGCCGACGCCGTGCGCTCCGTGGCCGATCCCAGCGCCCCCGTTGCCTCCGCCGCGCCATCCGCCATCTGGACGGCGCCGGTGGACGCGGAAGGACGTCGCGATCCGCACAAGTGCGACCTCTGCGGCGGGCAGTACGTCCTGGTGTACGACGCCGAGCCGAACGAGCCCCTGGAGGACGCGCCCGTGGCCTGTCCCCATTGCTGGCAGATCGGGAAGGTCCCGGTGGCGCGGTCGGCGAGCATCGGCCGCGACTACCGGGCCGACAAGCTGTAGTTATCGGCCGGTCATCTTCTCCGGCCGCACCCATTCGTCGAACTGCTCGCCGGTGACCAGACCGAGCTCGATCGCGGTCTCGCGCAGCGTCTTGCCCGTCCGGTGCGCGGTCTTGGCGATCTTGGCGGCGTTGTCGTAGCCGATCTTCGGGTTCAGCGCCGTCACCAGCATCAGCGACTTCCGCAGGTTCTCGTCCAGGCGCTCGCGGTTGGGCTCGATGCCCTCCGCGCAGTTCTCGCGGAAGCTCGCGCAGCCGTCGGCGAGCAGCCGGGCGCTCATCAGGAAGGCGAAGATGACGAGCGGCTTGTAGACGTTCAGCTCGAAGTTCCCGCTCATGCCCCCGATGTTGACGGCCACGTCGTTCCCCATGATCTGCGCGCAGCCCATGGTGAGCGCTTCGGACTGGGTGGGATTCACCTTGCCGGGCATGATCGAGCTGCCGGGCTCGTTCTCGGGGAGGGCGATCTCGCCGATGCCCGCGCGCGGACCGGAGGCGAGCCAGCGCACGTCGTTCGCGATCTTCGTGAGCGACGCGGCCAGGGTCTTGAACACGCCGTGCGCGTTCACGAGGGCGTCGTGCGAGGCCAGGGCCTCGAACTTGTTGGGCGCGGTCAGGAAGGGATGGCCGGTCAGCTCCGCCAGCTTCCCGGCCACGCGCACGCCGAACTCGGGATGGGCATTGAGGCCCGTGCCCACCGCCGTGCCGCCCAGGGCCAACTCGCACAGATGGGGGAGCGCGGCCTCGAGGTGGTCGAGCCCGTGGTCGAGCTGGGAGACGTAGCCGGAGAATTCCTGGCCCAGGGTCAGGGGCGTGGCGTCCTGCAGGTGGGTGCGGCCGATCTTCACGATGTCGCCGAACGCCTCGGACTTTCCCTGCAGCGTCTTGCGCAGGGCCTGGACGGACGGGCGAACGTGGTTGCGGACGGCCTCGACCGCGGCCACGTGCATGGCGGTGGGGAAGACGTCGTTCGAGGACTGCCCCTTGTTGACGTCGTCGTTGGGATGGACGAGCCGCTCCTCGCCGCGCGTGCCGCCCAGGATCTCGCTCGCGCGGTTGGCCAGCACCTCGTTGATGTTCATGTTGGTCTGGGTGCCGCTGCCCGTCTGCCAGATCACGAGGGGGAACTCCCTTTCGTGCCCGCCGGCCAGGACCTCGTCCGCGGCGGCCACGATGGCGCGGCCCTTCTTCGCGTCGAGGACGCCGAGCTCCACGTTCACGAGCGCGCAGGCCTTCTTGACCAGGGCCAGGGCGTGGATGAGCGCGGGCGGCATGGTCTCGCCCGAGATCTTGAAATGCTGCAGTGACCGCTGGGTCTGCGCACCCCAGTAGCGGTCGGCGGGCACTTCGATGGGCCCGAAGGTGTCCTTCTCCATCCGCGTGGCGGAGGTCATGGGGTCTCCGTGAGACGTGAGCACATCATTCTATTCCGACGGGGCCGCCACCATCGCTCAGGGCGCAGGCTTCTTGAGCACCACCGCCGGCACCGCCTTCTCGCGCACGAGCTGGTTGAACGCGACGAGGTCCGTGTCGAGGATCTGCTTGAGCTTGGCCAGCTCCACGTCGATGCGCCCCGCGACGTCCTCGTAGACCGCGTACGAGGAGGCCGTCGGCGCGCCGTCCGCGCTCGCCACCACGCCGGCCAGCGCGGACAGCTTGTTGTTGAGGCGGATGGGGAAGTTGAGCGGGTCCTGGTTGCTCTGGTTCTTCGTCTGGTAGAGCGCCTCCTCGACCGCGGTCACGCTCTTGGTGAGGGCGTCGGCGGCCTTGCCGATGGCATCGTCGCCCCCGGCGACCTTCGCGTGATCGGCGACCGTCTTCACCTGATCCCGCACCTCGCGGATGCGATTGATGGCGTCGTGCGTGTCCGCGAGCTTGTTGCGGATCTCGAGGAGCAGGTCGTACTGCTTCTGGTAATCGGCGGCGGTGGCGGGCA
>DASTLK010000129.1:0-3528 GCA_035715025.1 Vicinamibacteria bacterium | reverse complement strand
CCGCCGCGACGACGGCGACGGCGGCCGCGCGGTCCCGAGGGTCCGGCCGGTGGCCCCTCCGCGTGGCGCGTGTCGCCGTGCTCGGTGCGCACGTCGTTGCGTTCACCGCTCGGCGGCGGATCGCTCGGCCCGGGCGGACGTGATCCCTGATCGCGACGAGGACCACGCCCGCGCCCCTGTCCTTGTCCCGGTCGTCCGCGTCCGTGCTCGCGGCCGGCGCCGTGATCGCGGCGGGGACTGCTCACGGGCTTGAGCACGGTCGGTCCCGACCACGCCGGACGGTCGTCGTCCTCGCCGAGCCCGACGGGATCCGCGCGCGACTCGTCCGCCTCTTCTTCGTCGTCGTCCTCGGCAACGTACCGCGCGACGAGGCCCGGATCCGTCTCCCCGTCCTGCGCCCCCGGTCCCACGATTCGCGGCCCCCCCGCCGCGGGCACGGGGATGGGCCGCACGTGGCTGGGCACGGCGCCCCGCTGGCGCACGGCTTCGTACAGCGCGACGCCCGCGGCCACGGAGACGTTGAGGGACCCCACGTGGCCGAACAGCGGGATCGACACCAGATGGTCGCAGTGCTCCCGCACGAGGCGCCGGATCCCGCGTCCCTCGCCCCCGAGCACGAGCGCGATGGGCCGGCGGTAGTCGATCGCGTCCCAGCGCTCGGTGCCGCTGGCGTCGAAGCCGACGATCCACAGCCCGCGCTTCTTCAGCGCCTCGATGGCCTGCACGACGTTACCGATGCTGGCCACCTTCACGTGCTCGAGGCCGCCCGCGGACGCCCGGTTCACCGTCTCCGAGAGCCCCGCGCTGTGGCGGTCGGGCAGGAGCACGCCGTCGGCGCCCGCCGCCTCCACCGTGCGGAGGATCGCGCCGAGGTTGCGCGGGTCCTCGACGCCGTCGAGCACGACCACCAGCGCCGGCGTGTGCGCCTCCTCGAGCACCTTCTCGACCGTCGTCACCGGCTTGGCCGAGACCACGGCGATCAGGCCCTGGTGCGGGACTCCGGCCGCCATGCGGTCCAGCGTCTCGCGCGCCTCGAAGCGCAAGGGAATGCCGAGGTGTCCCGCGCGGCTGATCGCGTCGGAGATGCGCTTGTTGCGCAGGCCCTTGACCACGAGCAGGCGGTCGAAGTGCCGCGTGCCCGCGCCGAGCGCTTCCAGGACGGGGTTGATCCCGCAGATGAGGTTCATGGACTGCTGAATGTGACCTATCGGTCGCGGCGCTGCAACAGCACCACGGCCTGGGCGGCGATCCCCTCACCGCGCCCGATCGCGCCCAGACCGTCCGTACTCTTGGCCTTGACCGACACGGCCTCGACGGGCGCGGCCAGGGCCTGCGCGATCTGCGCGCGCATGGCGCCTGTATGGGGGGCGAGCACCGGGGCCTGCGCGATCACGGTGGCGTCGAGGTTCCCGAGCTCGTAACCGCGCTCGTCGGCCAGGCGCGCCACGCTCTCCAGCAGCCGGAGGCTGGGTACGCCCTTCCACTGGGCATCGGTGCTCGGGAAATGCCCGCCCATGTCGCCGGCCCCCAGCGCGCCCAGGATCGCGTCGCACACCGCGTGCAGGAGGCAGTCCCCATCGGAGTGACCCTCCAGGCCCCGCGGATGCGCGATGCGCACGCCTCCGAGCATGAGGGGACGGCCGTCCACCAGCCGATGCGCGTCGAACCCCGTGCCGATGCGGGTGGCCGTCACGCCTTCTCCACCGCGCTGGCCAGGAGCAGCTCCGCCCAGCGCAGGTCGTGCGGCGTCGTGATCTTCAGGTTCCGCGGCGATCCCACCACCGCCGCCACGCGGTGACCGAGGCGCTCGACGGCCATCGCTTCGTCGGTGAGGGTGACGCCGTCGCGCGCGGCCTGGGCGAGCGCCTCCTCGAGCAGGGCGCGGCGCACGCCCTGCGGCGTTTGCGCGGCCGCGAGCTCGGAGCGGTCGAGGGTCTCGCCGACCGCGCTGTCGCGCACGCGCTTGATGGTGTCGACGAGGGGCAGGACGGGGATGGCCGCCCCCACCTCGATGGCCGCCCGGATGACGGAGGCGATGAGCGAGGGCTCGATCAGCGCGCGCGCGGCGTCATGGACGAGCACGATGCCGTCGAACCCCGCCGGAAGCGCATGGAGTCCCGCGCGCACCGAGTCCTGGCGAGTGGCTCCTCCGGCGACGACCGCCGTCATCTTGCGCAGCGGTGCGAGCAGGTCGCGGGCCGCCCGCTGCTCGCCGGCGGGGACCACGGCCACGATCGCCTCCACGTCCGGCGCGGCCTCGAAGGCTTCCGCCGCCCGCAGCAGGAGGGGGCGGCCGGCCAGGGAGAGAAAGGCCTTGGGCCGGCCGGCGCCCATGCGCTCTCCGCGCCCGGCCGCGACGAGGACGGCGACGCTGCTGGAGGACACCGTCTGGCGAGGTTATCCGCGCTCGCGGCGGAGCGTCAATCGACCTCGGCCACGGAGACGCGCCGCACGCCGGCCAGAGCGACGGGGCCTCCCACCACCACGCCGAGCGCGGACGGCGCTTCCGATTCCGCGGTCAGGAGCAGCTTCTGCGTCGACCGCCGCGCGTCGACGAGGTGATCGCGCAGCGCGTCGCGCGCGTTGCCGGCCTGCACGAGGCCGCGCGAGAGCCGACCCTCGACCTCCTCGTCGACCTGGCGCAGCGTCTCCTCGAGCCCCCGGATGCGGTCGGCGAGTTGGTCGGTATCGACCGCGCATCCGAAGCGCACGGTGAGGCGGTACAGGGTGAGGACGTAGGGCAGGGCGAGGGAATACGGGACGACGAGCACGCCCGCGCGGTAGCCCTCCGCGTGCGCTTCCGGGGCCGCCTCGTAGACGGCGTCGGGCACGGCGAGAAGGCCCAGGCTCAACGTGCGCTCGGGATCGAGGTACTTGCCCATGTCGCGGATCCGGCCGCGCACGTCGCGCGCGACCTGCTCGATGAGGCGCTTGCGCTCGAGCGGCTGGTCCGTCGCCTCGAGCCTCTCCAGCACGCCGACGCTCGTCCACTTGCTGTCGATGGGCAGGAAGCGCCCGCCGGGCAGACGCAAGGCGTACTCGACGATCTTGCTGCCGAAGGCGACGTTGACCTCGAGCAGGTCGGCCGGGAGCTGCGCCAGCGCGCGCGCCAGGATGTTCTCGCCCGCCGCGCCGCGCGTGGACGATCCCGCCACCACCGCTTCCAGCCGTTTCAGGCTGTCCGCGGCCTGCTCCATCTGGCGCGCCCGTCCCTGCTCGATCGCCTTGACCTCGGCCAGCGCGCGCTGGGCCTGGCCGAGCTCGCCGCGCAGGCCCTGGGCCACGTCGGAGAGCTGGAGGATGGAGGCTTCACGGCCGTGGTGCACGTCCTGGCGCAGGTCGTCCTGGCTGCGGGCGAGGCGCGTGAGGTCGGCCTGGAGCCGCGCGAGTCCCTGCGTCAGCCCTTCCATGGCCTGGACGGCGCCGGCGTCGGGACCACGCCGCGCGAGCAGGGCGGCCGCCGCCACCAGCGCTATCGCGACGATCACGAATCCGGCCAGCTCCATGGGGACCCCCGCGCGCACAGAG
>DASTLK010000128.1:0-2483 GCA_035715025.1 Vicinamibacteria bacterium | reverse complement strand
GGTCGCGCGACCGGCGCAGCGCGTCCGGGATGTCGTGCTCGGACAGGAAGAGCGCGTGCACCCCGGCCAGGCTCTCCTCCGGCCGCGCCCATTCGCAGGGCGTGACTTCCCCGCCCGGCCCGAACGCGCGCACCCAGCCCTGCGCGTTGGCCCCCACCACCTCCGCCTCGAAAGCCTCGGCCGCGCGGCCGTGGATCTCCGCGGCCACGCCGCCCAGGAGGAGCACGTCGGGCCGCCGCCACTCCTCGGGCACGAGCGCGAGCGCGACGTCGGCCGCGCGCGAGGAGAGGACCTGCGTGCGGGCGCCGCCCTCCCCGTAGTTGTTGACGAAGCGCGTGGTCGCATCACCGCGCGCGACGAACGCGGTCACGCCGGGCAGGTCGCGCTCGGGCTCGAAGTCGGGGCCGGCCGAGGTGAGGGCCGCCGCCTCCCAGCCCAGCTTGCGCGCGGTCTGGGTGGCATAGGTGACCGACCCCCCGAGCATGGTCTGGCCCTGCAGGCGGTCCCAGGTGACGTGTCCGACGGCGAGCAGGCGCGGCATGCGCGGATTCTATCGGCTCGGGAGGCGCCGGTCAGCCCCGGTCAGCGAACGGCGTGCGCGGAGTCGAGGGTCGCGCGTCGCAGCCTCGCCTTGAGCGCCTCCGCCGTGTCCGCGGGCGCGGAGCAACGGCCCGCCGTGCACAGGTAGGCGGCGGGCCGGCTCCGCGGCGGGAAGCTGACGTCCGCGTGAGGCAGGGGCCCCTCGGCCGGATCCCACAGCTCGACCCGCTTGTAGGGAGCGGCCTCGCGCAGCGCCGCATCGAGAAGGGCGCGCGAGACGGGCTCGGTCCGCGCCCCCACCACGGTCACGTGCAGGGGATCCCGCGCGCGCTCCCAGTCCGCGAGGAGGACGCCGCCCGTGTTGAAGCGCCGCGCCACTTCCGGTCGCGCCAGGTAGCGCAGGGCCTGGTCCGCCAGGGCGCGATGGGCGGGGTTGGCGGTGTAGTGGAACGCGAGGTTCGCGACCCGCGCGGCCATGATGTTCTCGTCGCGCTGGGGTGTCGGACGATCGTTCGGCCCGGCGGCGACGGCGGTCACGAGGCCGGCCACGCCTTCGCCCCGGAAACGCGCGGCCACGAACGCGAGCGTCGTCTCCGCGCGCTCCAGCCAGGACCGCTCGCCCGTCCCCGCGTACAGCGCGAGGAACAGCCGAGCCGCGGCCACCGAGTCCCCCAGGTACGGTCCGGCCACGTCCACCGCGTCGTGCCGGAAGCCGCCCCCCTCGATCGCGCGGTTGGCCAGGATCCACTGCGCGGCCTGGACGGCGCCCCGGAGATGCGCTTCTTCGCCGGTCGCGGCATGAAGGGCGAGGAGCGCCGTGGCCCCCCACGCGGTCTCGCGCGTGTAGAGGTGCGTGTCCACGCGCGGCACGCCCCGGGCCCGCCGCTCGGCATCTCCGAGCTTGAAGTACCCGCCGGAGTGCTCGCCGCGCACCACGTCCGCGTCCTGGCTCACGTAGAACGCGCCGTCCGGCGCGCGCAGGAACGTGGTCAGGAATCGATGGATGTCGCGCGCGGCCTGCAGGTAGCGCGCGTCGCCGAGCTGCGCGTAGGCCTGCGCGTAGAGACGCATGTCCTCCGCCTGCATGGACATGATCTTCTCGAAGTGCGGATGGTCCCAGTCCCCACTGTCGGAGTACTGGTAGACGCCGCCCCACACGGGGTCGATGAGCTTGAGCTGGCGATCGAGCGTCTCCCGCGCCATGCGCTCTGCATTGCGATCCCCCTCGCGCGCGCGCAGGAGGCACCACTCCACGCTGTCCCAGTCCAGGTACTTGTGCGAGGTCCCCCATCCGCCCTTCTTCGTGTCGTAGCGGTTCACGAGGATGGCCTGGAGCTCGCGCCGCTCGGCCTCGGTAAGGGCGGCGCCCTCCCCCACGGACGGGCCCGCCGCATTCTCGACGGAAGGCCCGGGCGTGGGGTCGGCGATCACCGCGCGCAGCAGGGTGCGCATCCGCTCCGGCTCGATGTAGCCCTGGAACTTCACCAGCTCCTGGCCCGCGGCATCGAAGACGACGGTGGCGGGCCAGCCGTAGTCCTCGTAGCGATTCGACAGGTCGGGCCGCGCGTCCTGGTCCACGCGCACGGCGACGAAGCGGGTCCCGATCAGGGAGACGACCTCCGGATCCTTGTAGGTCGTCTCCTCCATCACGTGGCACCAGTGGCACCAGACCGCGCCCAGGTCGAGGAGGACGAGACGGCCGTCGGCACGCGCGCGCTCGAAGGCGGTGTCGGACCAGTCCGTCCAGGCGATGGCGCCGGGCGGCTCCGCGGCACGGAGAGGAACGGAGAGGGCCACGAACAGTACGGCCGCGCTCGCGAGACGGATGGGCACGCTCGCTTCTAGGCTCGTACCTTCTCGAAGAGCTTCAACTGCCAGTCCTCGGCCTGGCAGTTGAAGCTCTTCGAGAAGGTACGAGCCTAGAAGCGAGCGTGCGCATCCGT
>DASTLK010000127.1:0-6315 GCA_035715025.1 Vicinamibacteria bacterium | reverse complement strand
GCCGGTGAAGAACGGGGTGAGGTTGTTCCCGCTGCGGGCCTGGACGATGCTCGACACCGTCCATCCGCCGAAGAGCGCGTTCGCCCAGCCCGGCATGTTGGCGCCGTGCTTGCGGTTGCGGCCGAGCGGGACGTCCCAGGTCGCGTTGGCCACCACGCGGTGCTTCACCACGTTGGGGTCGGGGCCGCGGTCGTCTTCGATGTTGAACGAGTTGTACTGGACCACGCCCAGGCTGCTGTTGCCGGAGTCGGGGGCGTTGCTGTCCGAGTGGGCCAGGGTGTAGGCGACGTTGAGCGCGAAGCCGTTCCGCCAGGCGCGCTGCAGCTCGATCTGCCCCGCGTGGAGCTGGCCGCTCCCGAGGTTGTAGGTCAGGTTCGTGAAGGTGTTGACGATCGGGAAGAGCGGGAGACGCGCGAGGTCGGCGTCGTTCTCGGGATCGAACGGTGTCGTGCTCGCGGGCAGCTGGTTCTCGAACCGGTTGACGAGCAGACCCCGCATCGTGGAGCCGATGTAGCTGAGACGCAGGCCGACGTTGCCGGGCAGGGAGTGCTCGTAGGTGAGGTTGTACTGGTAGATGTCCGGGCTCTTGATGTTGGGATCCACGCCTTCACTGCCGTAGTCCCCGGGGTCGAGGGAGATCGCTCCCGTCGTGTAGCCGTGGGCCAGGGTGACGCCGCGCCGGACGACGCTGTACCGGAACTCATTGGTGGCCAACAGGTCGCGCACGCCTTGGACGGCGACGGTGGGGTGGGAGATGCCGAACCCGCCCCGCAGCACTGAGCGGTCGCTGCCGCCGATACGATAGGCGAAGCCGATGCGGGGGCTGAAGTTGTTCTTGTCCGTGTTGATGAGACCGTCCCCTACGCCGATCTGGTCCGCGGTCTTGATGCGGTTGAGCGCGCGCACGGCGGGCGGCAAGAGCCCCGCGATCGACGAGTCCGGCACCACCCAGTAGCCCTGGCCGTTCTGTACGACGAAGTTCGCGAGCTCCTTGTTCTTCTCGTGCCAGACGCCGACGATCTCGTAACGCAGACCCAGGTACAGGGTCAGGTCGCGGCTCGCTTTCCAATCGTCCTGGATGTAGGCCGCGAAGTCGTCGGAGTGCCCGTCCATGGGCCCGCGGTTGGCGACCTGGTCGATCGACTGCCGAGGCACGCCGATCAGGAAGTCGGTGAAGGCGTTGCCGGTGACCGCGCCGTTGAACTGATAGCGCCCGCCGAAGTTGATGCCGGTGCCGAACCCGTCGCGGGCGAGATTGCGGTTGAAGAGCGCGCCCGCCTTGAAGGAGTGGCCGCCCATGATCCAGGAGACGTTGTCCGCCACCGACAACGAGTTCTGGATGACCGTCCGGTCCACGCCGCGGCCGGAGTCCACGATGTTGGTGGGCCGGAACGAGCCCGTGGTGAACTGGAAGGAGGGATAGCCGAGGCGTCCGGGAGAGATGTTGGGCGGGCTCTCCAGGCCGAGCTGAGTGGTCACCGCGGCGTTGTTGTACACGCTCTGCCGCGAGGTTTTGTCGAAGTTGTAGCCGGCGCGGAACTCGTTCACGAGCGTGCTCGAGAAGATCTTGGTCCAGCCGGCGATGGCGGACGCGGTGTCGAGCTTGCGGTTCTGGATCGACAGGTTGGTGAGCGCGTTGCCGCCTTCGAACGTGATGGCGTTGGGGTCGAAGCGCTGATAGCTGCCGCGCAGGAAGATCGAATCGTTCTTGCTCGCCTCGTGATCGAACCGCAGGTCCGCGCGGTTGCGGTTGCGGGTCTCGGGCAGGAATTGCTGGTAGATCCCGTAGCCGCTCGCCTGCGTGCCGTGATTCGGAAGCGGGTAGAAGAAATTCATGATGGCCGTCGCCTGCGGGCTGATGCGATTGGCCGGGATCACCTTATCGGGGAAGGGCTGGCCGGTCAGCGGATCGCGCGGAACGATCTGCGTACCCCGGAAGTCGCCGCCGCGCATGGCCGCCGTGGGCACGGTCGCGCGGCCACCGCCGAAGATCGCCTTGTCGTTGGAGCCTTCGTAGTTCGCGTAGAAGAAGGTCTTGCCCGTCTTCAGGGGGCCGCCCACGCTCGCTCCGAACCGGTGCTGATGCGTGTCGGAGTTGGGGTCGTTGCGCAGGCCGGCCAGGTCGGCGTCACTCAGCCCCAGCTTCTGGTTGTAGGTGAGGGCGTTCAGGCCGTTCGAGTTGAAGTCGTAGAACGCAGTCCCGCGATAGCTGTTGCTGCCGCGCTTGGTGGTGACGAGGACGCCGGCCAGCCCGCCGTACTCCGCGCTGTAGGAGTTGGACAGGACCTGGATCTCGGCGATGGCGTCGAGGCCGGGGGCGGAGTTGCCGACCGTGCCGAAGATGGCGTTGGTGGAGGCCTGGCCGTCCTGGATGTAGGAGACGCCGTAGGTGCGGCCGCCCAGGAACTGGATGTCGTCGGAGCCGCCGAGCACGTTCGGGTTCAGGAGCAGGAACGACTGGATGTCGCGGCTGTTCCGCGGCAGGTCGTGGAGCTGCTGCTCGTCGAGGCCGCGTGCGATGGCGCCGCTGTCCGTCGTGATGTTGTTGATCGCTTCCGCGGTCACGGTGACCGTCTCCGTCCGCGCACCCAGCTCGAGCTTCACGTCCAGGTTCACGCTGCCGGCCGCGCGCAGGGTGATCCCCGTCTGCTTGAACTCCTTGAAGTTGGGCGTGGCCACCTCGATCCGGTAGGTGCCGGGCTTGAGGTTCGGGGCCTCGAAGCGCCCCTGCGCGTCGGTGCTCACGGCGCGGGGCACTCCCGTGGCCTCGTCGACGACGAGCACGGCCGCGTCGGCGACCCCCGCACCCTGCGGGTCCGACACGGTGCCTCGTATCGTGCCAAGGAAAGACTGGGCGTGGGCGGCTCCGGCCGCGCCCAGGACCGTCAAGAGCAGGACCGCAAAGACCCGTGTTCGCATCATCTCCTCCTCGACAACGCCCCGATCACCGCGCACAAGGAAGCGAGGGCGGGAGAGCGACCTCGCGTCGACCTCCCGATGCCCCTAGCCAAGTAATCGCAAGCAAAAGATAGCTATTGGAGCTTTCTATACCTTCTCTTTGGCTTCTGTCAAACTCTTTTTCCAGGGGCCGGGAGGGCTTGAGAGGCCCGGTCACCTTTTGTACGCTTTCGAAAGCCATGGCGCCTCGATGAGCCCCCGACTCCACGGCGTCGCCATTCTCGCGGCCGGTCTGATGTTTACGGGATGCGCGCGGCGTTCCGCTCCCACCGCCCCCGCCTCCCGGCCCAACGTCCTCCTCGTCACCATCGATACGCTGCGCGCCGATCACGTCGGGTGCTATGGGCACACGGGAGCGGCCACGCCGACCCTCGACGGCATGGCCGCACGTGGGGTCCGCTTCGCCACCGCCGTCGCGCACGTGCCGCTCACGGGTCCGTCGCATGCGTGCCTCCTCACCGGCCTCACTCCGCTCGGCCACGGCTTCCGGGACAACGGAGGCTTCGCGCTTCCCGCTGCCGTGAAGACGGCCGCGGAGGATTTCCGGCAGGCCGGCTATCGCACGGCGGCGTTCGTCTCCGGCTACCCGCTCGACCGGCGCTTCGGCTTCGATCGCGGCTTCGACCTCTACGACGACCATCTCCCCAAGGGAAACGATCGGCGCCGCACTCCATACGTCGAGCGCTTCGCCGACGCCACCACCGACGCGGTCCTGCGCTGGCTGCCGGCGACGGCGGCGGCGGGCGCGGCCCCGTTCTTCCTGTGGGTCCACTACTACGATCCGCACGCCCCCTACGAGCCGCCGGGAGACCTGGCCGAGCGCTTCCGCGCCGCGCCATACGACGGGGAGATCGCGTTCGTCGACACGCAGCTCGCGCGCCTGTTGCGTGCCCTCGAAGAAAAGGGAGCGCTCGCGCGCACGGTCGTCCTCGCCACCGCCGATCACGGCGAGAGCCTGGGCGAGCACGGCGAGGGAACGCACGGCCTCTTCGTGTACGACGCGACCCTGAACGTGCCGTGGATCGTCGCGGGTCCGGGCATCGCCGCGGGACGAGTTCCGGACACCGTCGCCCGCAGCATCGACGTGCTGCCCACGCTCCTGGACTATTCCGGCTTGCCCATCCCGCCCGCCATCGAAGGGCGGTCGCTGCGCCCGGCTCTGGAGGGGAGGGAGATGAGCGACGCGCCCGCGTACGCGGAGACGCTCTATCCCGAGCGAGAGTTCGGATGGGCGCCCCTGCACGCCCTGCGCACGGCGCGGTTCAAGCTCATCGAGGCGCCGCGCCCCGAGCTCTACGACCTGGCCGCGGACGCGAAGGAGACGACGAATCGCCTGGGCGAGCAGGGCGCGCAAGCGGAGGAGCTTCGGCGCAAGCTGGCCCTGGCCCTCTCGCGTCCCGCTCCGGATGCGGCGGCGCCGGTCGACTCCGAGACCGCGGAGCGACTACAGGCCCTGGGCTATGTCGCGGGCGGACGCGCGCAGCCTTCGCGCGGCGCCACGGCCCGAGATCCCAAGGACGGCGTCCGTCTCATGCCGCGGATCAACCGGGGTATGTCCCTGGCCCGCACCGATCCCGCCACCGCCATCCGCGATCTCACGTCCGTGCTCGCCGAGGATCCCGGCCTGCTCATGGCCCGGCGCACCATCGCCGTCGCCTACGAGACGGCCGGGCAGCACGCGCGCGCGATCGAAGCGCTGCGCGGTCTCGAGAAGGAGGGGCAGCTCACGGTCGAGGACGCGATCGTGCTCGGCGACAACCTGCGCTTCGCGAATCGCCTTCCCGAAGCGGTCGAGGTGCTCGAGCGCACGGCCCGGGAGAACCCCAAGTTCCCGCAACCCTGGCTCTCGCTGGCCGAGGTCCACATCAAGCAAGGCAAGAACGCGGAGGCGGCCGCGGCCTACGAGCACGTGCTCGCGCTCGTCCCCGATCACATCGAGGCCCTGCGCGGTCTGGGCGACCTCGCCCTTCTCGAGGGGCGTCTCGACGCCGCGGCCTCCCGCTACGGCCGCATCCTCGAGATCGATCCCGCGGACGCGGGCGCGATGACGAAGATCGGCGTGCTGCGCATGCGGGCCGGCCGCGCCGACGAGGGGATCGCGCTCTTCCGCAAGGCGGTGGACCGTGAGCCCTCGAACGCGGAGGCGCTCCTGTACCTGGCCGGCGCGCTGTCCTCGACCGGCCACCCAGCGGATGCCGTGCCGTACTTCGAGCGCGCGCTGGCCGCGGGCCCGCGGACGACGATGGCCCTCAACGGACTCGGGCTCACCAAGCTCGCCCTGGGCGACCGCACGGGGGCGGTGGCGGCGCTCCGCGAATCGCTGCGGATGGACCCGCAGCAGCCCGACGTCGCGCGCACCCTGGCCGAGATCCGCGGCGGCCCGTCGTAGGCGCGCGCCGTTCCGTCCACGGCGCTCGAGACCTATCCGCTCAGGATCCGCCCCGCACCCGTTCCGGAACGGGTACGCGCGGCCGCCGCGCCGAAGCCGGTCGCTGGAGCCTCGCCAGCGGCGGCGGAGCCCGCGCGCGTCGCATCCCTCGTCCGGCGCTGGCCGGGCCCGAAGAACAGATCGACCTCGTGCCCGTTGTGAGCCCGACAGCGAAGCTGGATGTTCGCGACGGTGGCGGCTCCGCCGACGGCGCGTGGCACGACGTGATGGAACTCCAGGAAGCGGCGCTCTTCGCACCGGTGTCCGTCCTTGGAGACGAACGCGCAGCGACTCGCGTCGCGGGCGGCGACCTCGCGACGCACGCCCGCAGGCACGGCATCCGACCCCGCGCTGGGGACACGACTCGCTCGCGGCTTCGACGTGGCCGCGAACTTCCGCCGCTTGAGGTCCGCGACCAGCACAGCCAGAGCACGATGGACCACGGTGGCGAGGTCTCCGGTGGGTACGGCGTGACCCAGGAGATCCTGCGCTTCCCGCAAGAGGGCCCGCGTCTCCGCGCTGGCCGTGAACCGGACCTCGTAGCGCTCGGGCGCGAGGGGCCGGACGAGGGCTGGCTTCGACGGCATGCCGCTCGATGAGAACGGAGCACAGGGCGCCGCTGAGGCAACCACGACTGGATTGGCCGGAGCTCCGCGCATTTCGGGAAGAGCGATCTCTTCGGTGACCACGACACGACTGGGCAGTTTCCGCACCGAAGGCGACACGTCCGGCTGCGGGAACCAGGTTGCCAGCAGCTCCTCGACGTCCTGCTTGCCCTTGCCCGCGGCGGCGGCCAGGAGCGGCTCGTGGTTCTCCGCCGTCAGGTGCGGCGCGAGAAGGCGGACCGTCGTCGGACTGAGCTGACCGTCGATCAGCATCGGCACGATCGCCGGAAACAGACGCGCCGCGCGCGCGGCCTTGATCCGGTT
>DASTLK010000126.1:0-9798 GCA_035715025.1 Vicinamibacteria bacterium | reverse complement strand
GGCGGGAGGACGCCGCCTACCTCGAGAGCCTGGTGCGCGACAGCCGCCACATCGAAGTGAAGAAGGCCGCGGAGGCCCAGCTCGCCCTCCTGGCCAACGGGGACGCGGAGCGCTAGAAACTTCTTTAGGAGTCCGTCCCATCGAGCGGGGACGGACTCCTCATTCGTCTTCCGCGAAACGGAACCGGATTCCGAACAAGCCGCGATCGCGCGCGCCCGGCACCAGGAGGAAGACGTCGTTGCGCCGTTCGTAGGCTGCGAACCCCTCGAAGACGCGGTGCTCGCGCCGGAAGCGGACGCCGCCCTCCACCGCCCAGTCCAGGAAGTCGCCGCGGACGAGGGCGGGGTCGGGATCGATCGTCACCAGGCGCGCCCGCGCCGCGCCGTAGCCCGACGTGCGGTCGTGGCGGAGGAGATCGACGTCGCCGTGCCCGACGACTTCCCAGCGATATCCGACCAGCGACGCGAGCGTGGTGTGGCCGACGCTGCCGCCGACACGGGCGCGCCGGCCCTGGCCGAGGGTGGCCTCGGCGCGGACGCCGAGCATGTTCCAGTCCACGGCCGGGGCCTTCTGGCGGTCGCTGAGGTGCCGCGAGACGTGATGGAAGAAGGGATTGACGGTCACCCCGCGCATGATCCACCTCCCGCCGGTTTCGAGGTGGTAGTTGGCCTGGGTCGCGTCGAAGGCGCGCCGGGTGCTGCCGATGATCGTCTCGACCTCGCCCACGATATAGGCGCGGAAGCCGCCGATGCCGATCACGTCGGCGCCGCCGCCCATGGTTCCCGTCCAGTGGAGGTCCGTCTCGACGGGGGCGTAGCGCGCGGCTTCGAGGTGGAGGGAGACCGCGGGGAGGAAGTCGGCGGCCGCGCTCGTCAGGGGAGCCAGCGCGGCGACGGCGGTGAAGAGGGGGAGAAAGGCCGGCAGGAGTCGGCGCAAGGCGCGCATTCTAGCAGCACGCCTTGCCCCGCCGCGTCCGGTCCGCGACCTCCGTCGCGCGCACTTGGAATACGATCGCGGATCCGATGAACCTCTTCGGAGTGGACGTGCGCGCCCTCGATGTGGAAGCCTTCCTGGCCGCGGCGCGCCATGCCTTTCCGCTCCTGGCCGTCGCCTGGCTGGTGCTGGTCGTCCGGCTGCGTCGGCCGGGTCTTCTCCTCCTCGGAGTCCTCTTCGCGAACGCGTACGTGTGGCTCGAGACCAACTGGCCGCTCCAGCGGCTGTACGCGCTCGGTCCCAGCTCCGACCGCGTGAACAACCTCGCCCTCTGCCAGGTCGTGGCCGCGGGCCATTCACCCCTGCACACGCCCCAGGTCGGCCAGATGCACTTCGAGCCGTTCTGGGCCGTGGTCACGGCCATCGTCTCCGGCTGGAGCCCGTCGCGGCTGCTGGTCCTCTATTCCTTCTTTCCCCTCGTGACCGCCTGCGGCTTCGCGCTGTCGCTATTCTTCGCCCTGCGGCCGCAAGGATCGCCCGTGGAAGCGATCTCGGAAGAGCCAGCGTGGTCGGGCTGGGAGCGCGCCCTGATCGCCCTCTTCGCCACACTACTGTCCTCGACGGCGCTGGACTACGCGGGCCCGTATCGGGTGCCGTGGGCAATGACGTTCCTGCTCAAGCCGAACCATGCGCTCGGGCTCGTCCTGTTCCCCTGGGTGCTCCGCGCGTTCGTGGGCATCAGCCGTGGGCGCGACCGCGTCGTCTCGGGGTTCCTCCTGCACGTGCTCGGATGGGCGTTCGTGATCCACATGGGGGAGGTGTGCGTCGGGCTCGTCTCCTTCGCCCTGCTCGCCACCCTCACGCGAAGGGAGGACGCGCGGTGTGATTGGCTCGACGTCACCGTCGTGATCGGGATAAACCTGCTCGTCGTGAGCCCCTACCTCATCATGCTCTTCCGGGGCTTCGGTGTGCTGGACGCCGGCCCCCGGCTCCAGATTCCCCCGAACTCACCGCATCTGCTCGAAGCGCTCACGCGCACGGCCGGACTCAGCGCGCTGGCGGCCTGGGGCGTCGTGATCGCCTGGCGCCGCGACCGCATGGGACGCGTGTGGGCGAGCCAGGCCCTCGGAGCCCTGCTCGTCTGGCTCGCGTACTACCCGCTGAGCCTCCTGCAGCAGGCGAAGGAGCGCGACGACACGTACTACTGGCTCCGCATCCACATCGCGGTGTGCGCGGCGATCGGGACCTGGGACCTGGCCCGCCGGCTGGCCTTGCGCCTGGACCTCCACGCGCTGCGACCGCCGCTCGCGCGCGCCGCGCTCGTGGCCGCGGCGGCGCTGCCGTTCACCATCCCGTACTGGTGGAATCCCGCTCGCATGGACCTGTATTTCGCGCGGTCGCTCGAGCCCCTCCCGGTGGAGTTGACGGGCCCCGCCGCCTTCCTTCGAGCAAACGCGTCCCGCGACGCGGTGCTCGCCGGCGACGTCACCGCGGCGCGATGGATGTCGGCCCTGGCCGGCTCGCCCGTGATCCTCGCGCGCGACCTCGCGGCGCCGCACGATTACGAGGCGCGCGTCCAGCTCAACGAGGCCCTCATGCGCGGAGGGCCGGGGGATCCGCGCGTCGCGGCCGCCCGCTACGGCGTGGCCTACCTCCTCGTGACCCCCGCCTTCGTCTCCGACCTGGGTCTGAGTCTGGAGGAGGTCGAAAACCGCCCCTATCTCCGCCGCGTGCATTTCGACGGTGATCCTCGCGGCGAATACCTCGCCGTCTTTGCGGTGAGCCCGCCGCCGTCGTGATCTCGGGTCCTGGCGGATTGCTGGGCCTTCCGCCCGGCGTGCCCAGTCCGATCTGGGACGTCGCCTGGTGGCGCGAGCTGCTCCTGCTGGCCGCCCTGGCCGCCGCCTGGTGCGAGGGGCGCGCGCGGCGGGGCGTGGCGCTCGCGTTCGCGGTGATGTTCGCCGTTCTGGCCGTCGGGTTCTGGGTGGTGGCCCTGGCGCGGCCCTATGGCGTGCTCGTCGATGCCGCGACGACACGCTGGGCCGCGGACCTTTCGGTCACGGCCTGGTCCGGTGGCTCCGATCGGTTCCTCGCCGGCGAGCCCGCGACGTCGAGTCCGTGGACGCTGCTGGCTCGCCATCAGCGGCTCGGCCTCGTGTGGCTCCTTCCGACGCTGCTACCCCTCGGCATCCTTCCCGCGGCCAGCCTCGTCATCGCTGGACTCTGGGGCCGGCGCGAGGCGCGATTGGCGGCGATCCTGTGGATCGGCGTCTCCACCGGCCCCCTCGACGCGTTGCGCGGCGCCGGGTTCGTCCCTCTGCTATGGTCGCGTCCGCTCGCCTCCCTGGGCTGGGTGGGCACGGCCGCCGCCGTGTTCGTGGTCGCACGGTTACGAGTACCCGTGCGCGTGAGCGCCGCGCTCGGAGCGATCGTCGTGGTGACCTGGACTCTGCTCGGCCGCCGGGGCCCCGCCCTGGGCCCGGCCGACACGCTCTGGGCCCTCACGCTCGACGGCCACGTCTGGTTCGTCCTGGGCGCCGTGGGCCTGTGGCGCCGTCGCGATCCCGCGGCCGTGGCGATGGTGGCCGGCGGCGCCCTTCTCGCGTGCGTCCGCGCCGCTGGCGGACCTGGTGACGTGTGGGCGGGCGCCGCGTTCTGCCGCCTCGGTCTCGTGCTGGCGGCGGCGCAGGAGACCGAAGCGATCGTGCCCGGACTGATGTCGAGGCTTTCGGAGCGCCGACGGCGCGCCGTGGCACGGCTGAAGATGGTTCCTGAGCGACTGCCGCAGGCGGCGCTGGTCGCGCTCGTGCTCGGTGGAGGATTCCTGGCCTGGTGGGACCCCGTGCGCACCGACCCGATTGCGAGGGCGAGCGTGGAGCCGGTGTCCGACGCGCTCGTCGAGTCCATGCTCTGGCTGCGGGCCCACACGCCGCCCGAAGCGGTGATCCTGGCCGACGGTGACTCCGCCGCCGCCATCCCGGTCCTCGCCGGCCGCCGCGTGCTCCGCGCGCCCGCGCTCCTGACCGCGCCCGACGACGAGCGGCGTCTTCGCCTCGAGCGTGGAGTGCTGGCCGGCCGCCCCAGCCCTGCCCTCGTGCAGCGGTACGGGCTCCGCTACGTCTTCATCGCTCCGGGGCAGTTCCAGGCCGCGGGCATCGTGGACCCGCGGGACCTCGACCGCCTCGACGGCTTGCGCCTGGCCTACGAGAACGCGAAGGGCGTGCGCGTCTACGAGATCCTGCCCGGCCGGAACGCACCCGCTTCGGGCTGGAGCCGCGACCGCATCAAGTAGAATACGCGTTCATGTTCGAAGACCGGCGGATCATCGTGGTCGTGCCGGCCCACAACGAGGAGAAGCTGATCGGAAAGGTTCTGGACACGATGCCCGCCTTCGTCGACCGCATCGTGGTGGTGGACGACGCGTCCCGGGACCGCACGGCCGAAATCCTGGAGGCGGCGGTTCCGCGCATGGGGGATCGGCTCCAAGTCATCCGGCACAGCGGCAACGGCGGCGTGGGCGCGGCCATCATCAGCGGGTACCGGGTCGCCCTGGAGGGTGCGACGCAGGGCACCCTGGTGGCCGTCATGGCCGGCGACGCCCAGATGGATCCCGCCGACCTGCCCCGGCTCCTCGCACCCCTCATCAAGGACCAGGCCGACTACACCAAAGGCAACCGACTCTTCACGGGCGAGGCCTGGGAGATCATCCCGAGGCATCGGTACCTCGGGAATGCCATCCTGTCGCTCATGACCAAGGTGGCCTCCGGGTATTGGCACGTTGCCGACAGCCAGTCCGGCTACACCGCGATCACTTCGGAGACACTCGCCGTCTTGCAACTCCATCGGCTCTACCCGCGGTATGGATTTCCCAATCACATGCTCGTCGAGCTCAACAACTACGACTTCCGCGTGCGCGACGTGCCCATTCGCCCCGTGTACAACGTGGGCGAGATCTCCGGCATCCGCCTGCACCGTGTGATCCCGACCCTGAGCTGGCTGCTCGTGAAGTGCTACTTCTGGCGCATGAAGGAGAAATACATCATCCGGGACTTCCATCCGCTCGTGTTCTTCCTGACTCTGGGCCTGCTCGTGGCGGGATCCGGCTTCCTGCTCGGCCTCTACATCGTCTACCTTCGCATCTTTCACGGCGCCCTGTCCCCGAACGCAGTCATCTTCGACGCCTTCCTCCTGATCAGCGGCATGCAGATGTTGTTCTTCGCCATGTGGATGGACATGGAGCACAACAAGGGCCTGCGCTGATGTTCGGGGGCTCGAAGGTCGGGGTCGCGCTGGCCGGAGCGGGCTACTGGGGGCGCAACCTGGCCCGGAACCTCCATCAGATGGGCCATCTCACGGCGGTCTGCGACCCGAGCACCAAGATCCTCAAGGAACTCAGGGCAACGTACAAAGGTCTTCGCGTCACCGCAAAGTTCGACGATCTCCTCAAGGATCCGAAGTCCAAGGCAGTGGCGATCGCCGCCCCCGCCGTCCAGCACTACGAATTGGCGCGCCGGGCCTTGATGGCGGACAAGGACGTCTTCGTCGAAAAGCCGCTGTCCCTGCGCGTGGCGGACGCGGAGGCCCTGGTGGACCTGGCCCGGCAGCGCAAGCGCGTGCTCATGGTGGGCCACATCCTCGAGTACCACCCCGCCATCCGCAAGCTGAAGGAGTTCACCGATTCAGGCGAGCTGGGCGACATCCACTACGTCTATTCGAACCGGCTGAACCTCGGCAAGGTCCGCCACGAGGAGAACATACTCTGGAGCTTCGCGCCCCACGACATCTCCGTCATCCTGCTCCTCGTGGGCGCCATGCCGGAGTGGGCTTCCACCAGCGGGCAGCACTACCTCCGGCACGAGGTTGCCGACGTCACCATGACCTGCCTGGCTTTCCCCGGAAAGCCGCGGGCCCACATCTTCGTGAGCTGGCTGCACCCGTTCAAGGAGCAGAAGCTGGTCGTGATCGGTAGCAAGAAGATGGCGGTCTTCGACGACGTGGTGAAGGACGGCAAGCTCAAGATCTTCGACAAGGGGATCGAGTGGAAGGACGGTCAGCCCGTGATACGCCAGACCGCCGAGTCGACGCTGTTCTTCCCCGAGATGGAGCCCCTGCGCGAGGAGCTTGCCCATTTCGTCGACTGCGTGCGCTCGCGCAAGGCTCCGCGCACGGACGGCGCCAACGGGGTGCGGGTCTTGCGCGTCCTCGACGCCTGCCAGCGGTCCATCGAGTCCGGCGGCCAGCCCATCCGGCTATGAGCGAAAAGCCCTACTTCGTCCACGAGAGCAGCTACGTCGACGAGCCGTGCCAGATCGGCGCGGGGACCAAGATCTGGCACTTCTCCCACGTGATGTCCGACTGCGTCATCGGGCCCCGCTGCAACATCGGCCAGAACGTCGTCATCTCTCCGGGCGTCCGCCTGGGCGAGGGCTGCAAGATCCAGAACAACGTCAGCATCTACACGGGCGTGACCCTGGAGGACTTCGTGTTCTGCGGGCCCTCGATGGTGTTCACGAACGTCGTGAACCCGCGCAGCGAGGTGGTCCGCAAGGACGAATACAAGCCCACGCTCGTGCGGCGCGGCGCCTCCATCGGGGCCAACGCGACTGTCGTCTGCGGCGTCAGCATCGGCCAATATGCGTTCGTTGGAGCGGGCGCGGTGGTGACCCGCGATGTGCCCAACTTCGCCGTCGTCATCGGCAACCCGTCGCGCCGCTCGGGCTGGATGTGCCGGTGCGGCGTGAAGCTGCGCGTCGACGGCGCCGAAACCCGCTGCTCGGCCTGCGGGACCGCCTACACGCTCCACGGCGACAGCCTCACGCTGGCCTGAAGGCCGTCCATGTGTGGCATCGCCGGAATCGTCGGCCCGCCCGCGCCGTCGCTCCCCGCGACCCTGGCCGCCATGGCCTCCGCCCTCGCCCACCGGGGGCCGGACGAGCAGGCCACCGCCCTCTACCCGGGCGCGGGCTTCGCCTTCCGGCGGCTGTCCATCATCGACGTCGCGGGAGGGGCGCAGCCCCTCGACGGCGAGGACGGCTCCTGCCACCTCATCCTGAACGGCGAGATCTACAACCACGGCGAGCTCCGCCCCGAGCTGGAGGCGGCGGGCCATCGCTTCCGCACGCGCTCCGACGCCGAGGTCGTGGTCCACGGGTACGAGCAGTGGGGCGACGCCGTGGTCGAACGCCTGCGTGGCATGTTCGCGTTCGCGCTGTGGGACGAGCGCCGCCAGCGCCTCCTCCTCGCCCGCGACCGTCTCGGCAAGAAGCCGCTCGTCTACCACGAGGCCGAGGGGCGGCTGGAGTTCGCGAGCGAGCTGCAGGGGCTGCTGGCCGACTCCGCCCTGCCTCGCCGACCCGACTTCGCGGCCCTCCATCACTACCTGACCTACCAGTACGTGCCGGCGCCCTGGACGGCTTTCCAGGGCGTGCGCAAGCTCCCGCCCGCCCACCTCCTGGTCTTCGAGAACGGCCGGTCCACCGTACGCCGCTACTGGTCGCTGTCCGCCCGGCCGACCCTGGGCCTTTCCGAGGAGGACGCGGCGGCGGAGGTGCGGCGGCTCCTGCGCGACGCGGTCCGTGTGCGGCTCATGTCCGAGGTGTCGCTGGGCGCGTTCCTGTCCGGAGGTGTGGACTCGAGCGCGATCGTGGCCTTGATGAGCGAGTTCGGGCGCGTGAAGACGTTCTCGATCGGGTTCGAGGAGGAGCCCTTCGACGAGCGGCGCTGGGCGGCGATGGTGGCGCGCCGCTACGGCACCGAACACCACGAGTTCGTCGTCCGTCCCCAGGCGTCCGACGTCCTGCCCACTCTCGTGGAGCACTACGGCGAGCCCTTCGCGGACTCGTCCGCGCTGCCCACCTATTACCTCTCGCGGCTCACCCGCGAGCACGTGACCGTCGCCCTCAACGGCGACGGCGGCGACGAGCTCTTCGCCGGCTACGACCGTTACGGCCTCCTCCCCGCCTATCGATTCCTCAGCCGCGTGCCGCGCGCGGCCGCGGCCGCCTCCGCCGCCGCCCGCGCGCTGGGACCGCGTCTGCCCCTGCGCCGCCTCCTGGCCGCCGTGTCCGCCCGCCCCGAGGAGAGCTACGCGCGGACCGTCTCCTATTTCTCGCCCGAAGAGAAGGACGCGCTGTACACGCCCTGGATGCGCGAGCAGACCCGGGGCGACGACTCGCTGGGCCTGCTCGAATCGGCCTTCGCGCACGCGGACGCTCCCGATCTCCTCGGCCGGACCCTGCAGGTCGACCTCGCCACCTACCTGCCCGGGGACCTGCTGGTGAAGGTGGACATCGCCACCATGGCCGTGGGCCTGGAGGGCCGTTCGCCTTTCCTCGACCACCCCCTCGTCGAGTTCGCGGCCCGGCTCCCCACGTCCCTCAAGCGCCGGCGCGGCCGCGGCAAGCACGTGCTGCGCCGGGCGGTCGCCGACCTCCTTCCGCCGGAGATCCTCGCCCGCCGCAAGATGGGCTTCGGCGTGCCCGTATCGCGCTGGTTCCGAGGCGAGCTCAGGGACCTCCTGCACGACGTCGTGCTGTCGGACCGCGCGCGGCGGCGTGGGATGCTCGAACCCGCGGCCGTGGCCGGCCTCGTCGATCAGCATCAGAGCGGAGTCGCCGACCACGGGCACCGCCTCTGGGCCCTGCTCGTCCTCGAGCTTTGGTTCCGGCGCTTCGTCGACGCACCCGCCGCGGCCGCGCCCGCCGCCTGACCTGGGGGGTTGGGGCGGGGTCCGGCGCCGCATAGAATAGGCCGTTCTACAGGTACCAGAGGGGGCGCATGGACATACGCGGCAAGCGGCTGCTGCTCGTGGGAGGAGCGGGGCTGATCGGATCGCACACCGTCGACGCCCTCATTCCGGAGGACGTGGCCGAGATCCGCATCTACGACAACTTCACCCGCGGCCGCCGGGAGAACCTGGAATCGGCGCTGCGCGATCCACGCGTGCGCGTCTTCGAGACCGGAGGGGACATCCTGCACCGCGACGTGCTCGAGGCGGCCATGCAGGGAATCGACGGCGTCTTCCACTTCGCGGCCCTGTGGCTCCTGCACTGCCACGACTATCCGCGCTCCGCCTTCGACGTCAACATCGGCGGCACCTTCAACGTCGCCGAGGCCTGCTTGAAAGCGGGCGTGCCGCGGCTGGTGTTCTCGTCCTCGGCTTCCGTCTACGGCGACGCCGTCGCGGAGCCCATGACGGAGGAGCACCCCTACAACAACCGCACCTTCTACGGGGCCACCAAGATCGCAGGAGAGCAGATCCTGCGCGCCCTCTACGACCGCTACGGCCGGGAGAAGGGCGCCGCCTACGTGGGCCTGCGCTACATGAACGTGTACGGCCCGCGCCAGGACTATCGCGGGGCCTACGTGGCCGTCGTGATGAAGATGCTGGACCGCATCGACGAGGGGCTGCCGCCGGTGGTGTACGGAGACGGCAGCCAGGCCTACGACTTCGTCTACGTGGGCGACTGCGGCCGCGCCAACGTGCTGGCCATCAAGGCGGACTCCGCCGACGCGTTCTACAACGTGGGCACGGGCGTGAAGACGACGATCAAGGAGACGGCGGAGCTCGTGCTCGAGCTGACGGGCGCCCGCACCGGCATCCGCTACGAGCCCGCGGGCCCGACCTTCGTGAAGAACCGCGTCGGGTCCACCGCCAAGGCGGAGGCGGAGCTCGGGTTCCGCGCGGAGATGCCCCTGCGCGAGGGCTTGCGCCGCCTGATCGAGTGGCGCCGCGCCCACCAGGACGCGGTGGCCCAGAGGCGCGAGCAGGCGAGCACGCCCTCGTGAGCGCCGAGCGGCGGATCCTCATCGCCCAGCCCAGCACGGGCGAGGAGGAGTGGCAGGCGCTGCGCGAACCGCTACTCT
>DASTLK010000125.1:0-6244 GCA_035715025.1 Vicinamibacteria bacterium | reverse complement strand
GGCGAGACGATCACGGGCACGAAGAAGGACTTCTGCCTCCTGAGCTACACGGCGGTGGTGGAATGCGGCGGCACCGCCGCCGACCGCGTGGTCAAGGTCGAGTTCCAGAGGTGAGCGAACAACGCCAACCAGTAAGCGCGGCGCCGCACGTTGCGGCGGCGCGCGTTGGGGGGTTTCAGGGGGGGAGCGAACGCCCATCGGGATCACGCGTGACGTTCCCCCTCTGAGATAAAAGACAAGGTTATGAACACCAACGAGATCAACGACAAGTACCGCAGGTACCTGTACGGCCTGACGACCTATTACAAGGAGCCGCTGCCCTTCGTGAAGGGCGAGGGCAAGTGGCTCACCGACGCCAGCGGCCGCCGCTATCTGGATTTCTTCGGCGGGATCGTGACCGTCTCCCTCGGCCACTGCCACCCGCGGGTGGTGGACGCGATCGAGAAACAGGCGCGCACGCTCCAGCACGTCTCCACCCTCTTCCCGACCATCCCCATCGTGGAGCTGGCGGAGACCCTGGAGAAGATCTTCCCGGGCGAGCGCCCGGCCAAGATGTTCTTCACCAACAGCGGCACGGAGGCCATCGAGACCGCCATCCTCACCGCGCGCCTGCACACCCAGCGCACCGAGGTCATCGCCCTGCGCCACGGCTACCACGGGCGCAGCATGCTCTCGATGTCGCTCACCGCGCACTCGAACTGGCGGCTGGGGGGCGTGCAGGATCCGTCCATCCGCCACGCCATGGCGCCGTACTGCTATCGCTGTCCGCTGGGCATGAAGCCCGAGAGCTGCGGGACCGCCTGCGCGAGCGACGTCGAGGACGTGATCCGCACCACGACCTCGGGCCGGCCGGCCGCCTACATCGCGGAGCCGATCATGGGTGTGGGCGGGTTCATCGTGCCGCCGAAGGAGTACCCGAAGATCGTGGCCGAGATCGTGAAGCGGTACGAGGCCCTCTACATCGCGGACGAGGTGCAGACGGGCTGGGGCCGCACCGGCGGCAAGTGGTTCGGCATCGAGCAGTACGGCGTCAAGCCCGACCTCGTCGTGAGCGCCAAGAGCCTGGGCAACGGCCATCCCATCGGCCTCACCATGGCCCGCCAGGAGGTCGCGGACTCCTTCAAGGGCGCCACCATCGCCACCTTCGGCGGCAATCCCGTGACCATGGCCGCGGCCAAGGCGGTGGTGGACACGATCCGCGAAGAGAAGCTCATGGACAACGCCACCGAGGTCGGCGGCCACTTCCGCGCGCGCCTGGACAAGCTCAAGGAGAAGCACCGCGTCATCGGCGAGGTGCGCGGCATGGGCCTGATGCAGGGCCTGGAGCTGGTGAAGGATCGGGAGACGAAGGAGCCGGCGCCGCAGCAGACGGGGGCGGTGCTGGAGGCGGCCAAGGACCGCGGGCTCATCATCGGCAAGGGCGGCCTCTTCGGCAACGTCCTCCGCATCTCGCCCGCCCTCAACGTGGGCAAGGCGGACGCGGACCAGGCGGCGGACATGCTCGACCAGGCCTTCACGGACGCGGGGAAGGTCTAGATGGGCATGTTCCGTCCGGCCGGCCGCCTGACGCGCCGCGTGACCGACTTCCTCCGCCGGCGCACGAAGACCCGGGCGGAGAAGCGGCCGGAGCTGGACTGCAAGAGCTTCCCCGAGCTCTTTCGCAAGCGGGCGGTCGTGTTCACGGACACCGCCGACTTCACGATCCGCACCGCGCGCGACGGCATCCTGCATTTCCTGATGGTGTTCGACACCGTGACCACCATCTCCGAGAAGGTGGTGCGGCGAACGGGCGGGGAGTTGGTCAAGGTCGAAGGCGACAGCCTCCTCCTGCGCTACGACGACGCCAACGCCGCCGTTCGGAGCGTGCTCGAGCTCGACGACGCCCTCCAGGCCTACAACCGCGGCCGCCCCGAGAACGAGCAGGTCCATTTCAGCTACGGCGTCGGCTACGGCGACATCCTCGACACCGACCAAGACATGTTCGGGCTCGAGGTGAACCTGGCCTCGAAGATCGGCGAAGACCTGGCCGAGCCGGGGGAAGCCCTCCTCACCGCCTCCGCCTCCGCCGCCCTGGAGCCGGGTCTGCTGCGGCGCGTCGTGCCGCACCGCATCATCACCTTCGGCCCGCAGGCCATTCCCATCTCGCGCCTCAAGCTGCGCGGCCGCGCGTATCGGGGCAAGGTCAGGCGCAACCCGCCGAAGTGAATGGGTGACCTCGCCGGCAACCCGGCCGCCGTCCCCTGGATCGTGCTCCGCACCGTCGTCGTCTACTTCGTCATCCTGGTGGGCTTCCGCCTCTCTGGAAAGAGAGAGGTGGGCCAGCTCGCCCCCTACGACTTCGCGCTCATCCTGCTCATCGCCAACGCCGTGCAGAACGCGATGGTGGGTCCGGACACCTCGCTGCTGGGCGGACTCGTCGCGGCGGTGGTGCTTCTCGTCCTCAACTACCTGCTCGGCCTGGCCGCCGCGCGCAACCGGAAGGTCGAGAAGCTGCTGCGCGGCAAGGCGCACGTCCTGGTCCTGCGGGGCAACGTGCACCCGGACGCGCTCGGCTCCGAGCACGTGACGCACGAAGACCTCCTGCAGGCACTGCGCGCGCATGGCTGCTGCACGATCGCGGACTGCCGGCTGGCCGTGCTCGAGGTGGATGGGTCGATCTCCGTGGTGCCGGAGCCGACGCCAGGGGCAAGGTAGACGGCATGACGGAGAGGACCCCTCGCGCCCCCATCGGTGTCCAAGCCCTCAGGAGGAGGGTGCATGGGATTCGACCTCTGGCAGGCGATGGGTGTGTCTCGGGCGGTGGGGATCGGCGTCGCCCTCGGGGGCCTCGTCGTGGCCGCGCTGCTCGCGGTCGGCATCGCCCTTCGGCGCGGGAAGTCGCCGATCGTGCGCATGGGCCTCGGCGAGGATCGCTGATCTCCTCACGGAACCCCGCCGCCCCCACTCTCGTCTGAAGAGACGTGGAGCTGACCCCTGCCGACGCCGTGGCCGTCCTCGGGCGCACGCCGGCCACGCTGCAGGCGATGCTGGGAGACCTGGCCGATTCCTGGCTGCTGGCCAACGAAGGCCCCGACACGTTCAGTCCCCGCGACGTGATCGGACACCTGATCCACGGCGAGGAGACGGACTGGGTGCCGCGGATGAAGATCATCCTCGAGCACGGCGAGGCGGTGCCCTTCACGCCGTTCGACCGCTTCGCCTTCCGCACGGCGTCCGTCGGGCACTCCACGAGCGCGTTGCTCGACCGGTTCGCGGCGTTGCGCCGCGAGAGCCTGCGCGCGGTCGGCGCCCTGACCCTCGACGGCGCCGCCCTGGCGCGCACGGGAACGCATCCGGGGCTGGGCCGGGTGACGCTCGGCCAGCTCCTGGCCGCCTGGGTCGTCCACGATCTGGGCCACGTCAAGCAGGTCGCGCGCGTCATGGCGGGCCAGTATCGCGAGGCCGTCGGACCCTGGCGGGAATACCTGACGATCCTGGATCGGCCGTAAGCTCGAACGATGAAGAAAGGCCCGTCTCCGCAGCGCCCCATCGTCGTCAAGCGTCTCGATCATCCGGATGAGGAACGACGATTCGAAAAGGGTCTCTTCCGACTCGTCACCCTGGGCGGGATGGAGCTGGGACGGGCCGAGTACCAGCCCGGCTGGCACTGGTCGAAGCACGTCGGCCCCATCGCGGGCACGAAGAGCTGCGAGGTCGAGCACATCGGGCTCGTCCTCTCCGGACGGGCCGCGGTCAAGATGGACGACGGCGAGGAGATGGTCCTGGGTCCGGGCGACGTCTTCTACGTGCCGCCCGGCCACGACAGCTGGGTCGTGGGCCAAGAGCCCTACGTGTCGCTGCACCTGCACGGCGCCTCCGGCTACGCGGCGAAGCACGCGAAGCCGCGCCGCCGGCGCCCTTGACGGCGCGCGGACAATACTGGCCTCGACCACAAGGAGGCGTCATGAGATTCGATCCCAGAGTCGGGCGTGGCCGGATGAGGGTCGCCCTCGGCCTCGCCGTCGCATTCCTCGCCGCGGTCTCGGCGCGGGCGGCCGGGCCCGACGAGGCCGCCGTCCTCGCCGCGCAGAAGGAGCGGGTGCAGGCCATGGTGCGCAGCGATCTCGAGGCGCTGGGGCGCCTGCTGCCCGACGACCTCACCTACACCCATGCCAGCGGCGTCGCGGATACGAAGGCGAGCCTGCTCGCCTCGATCGCGGCGGGCAAGCTGAAGTACAAGGCGTTCGACCCCGGCCAGCCGCGGGTCCGCATCTACGGCAACACCGCCGTCCTGACCGGCACGGCCACGGTGCAGGTCGACTCCGCGACGATCGGACCCGCGCCCTTCCAGATCCTGTTCACGGACGTGTACGTGAAGAAGGGAGACGGCCGCTGGCAGGCCGTGGCCTGGCAGTCGACCCGGCCGCCCGCGCCTCCGAGCCCGGCCCCATGAGCGATCCGAGAGATGTGACCGCGCGCATCGCCCTTGACGTGATCGCGATCCTGGAGTCCGATCTCCCGAAGCTCCGCGCGCTCGACGAGGAGCACGCGAGCGCGCCGCGCGCGCCCGGCAAGTGGTCCCCCAAGCAGGTGATCGGCCACCTCATCGATTCGGCCTTCAACAACGAGCAGCGTTTCGTGCGCGCGCAGCTCGGTCCATCCCTGTCGTTCCCCGGCTACGCCCAGGATGCCTGGGTCGCCACCCAGGCCTACGGGGAGCGCTCGTGGGCGGACGTGCTGGCGCTCTGGAGCGAGGTCAACCGCCACCTCGCCCACGTCATCGCGCACATCGAGCCCCGGGCCCTCGGCACGCCCTGCACGATCGGTGAAGGCGCCCCGGTCACGCTGCGGTTCGTGGCCGAGGATTACGTGCGCCACCTCCACCATCATCTGGCGCAGGTCTTGCCGCAAGCGGCCACCAGCGGGGTGAGTGGCTGAACCCGGAGGCGGCCGCGGGCAAGACACATCTACCGTACGCCTGAGCGGCGACGCGCCCGGGTCGTGGCCTAGAATGTCGAAAAGGAGAGTGACCCCCATGCGCCTCGGCCTCCCGGTCGCCGTGATCGCCTCTTCGATTGCCGTCGCCTCCGCCCAGTCGCCGGCGCCCTCGCCCTCCCCGGCCCCCGCGACCGCTCCCGCCGCGGCCCCGTCCGGCGCGGCTCCGCCCTACGCCGCCGAGAACGAGAAGTACCTGACCGCGCTGCAGGCGTCCATCAAGGGCAAGGAGGACCTGCCCGCGAAGGAGGTCTTCAAGAACCTCAAGACCCTGGGTGACGTCCCCGCCACGAGGCTCCTGCGCACGATGCAGGCCTTCACGCGGTCGCTGGGGACGAAGTGCACGCACTGTCACGTGGCGGACCAATGGGACAGCGAGGACAAGGAAGAGAAGCAGGTGACGCGAGACATGATGGCAATGACGCGCGCCATCAACGAGGACTACCTGAAGAAGATCAAGGCGCTGGAGGACGACAAGCCGACCGTGAACTGCTTCCTGTGCCATCGCGGCCACGCGCATGCGGGCGAAGAGCTGCGGCCACCCGCGAGCCCGGCGCCGGCGCGCTAGGAACCATGAGGGTCGTTTCGAGACTGCTCCTGCTGGCGATGGCGGTCACGGCGGCCGAGAGCGCCTGCCGCGGTTCCGCCGGCGACGTGCCCGCGGGCCGCTGGGGCGGGCGCAATGCCGAGCTGGTGGTGACTTCGGCCGGCGCCAGCGCCCGCTTCAAATGCGGGGCGACGGGACTGATCGGCCAGCAACTGCGACTCCAGGCCGGCTCATCGTTCGACGTGCCCGGCAGCTTCGTGACGCCCGTGCTCGACGCCGGCGTGCAGCCGGCGCGCTACGCGGGCTCCGTGTCGGGCTCGGACATGACCCTGGCCCTTTCGGTTTCGGGGCAGCCGGCGGGCACGTTCCAGCTCCGGCGGGGCGCGGACCCGGCCTTCGACGTCTGTAATTTCTGAGCGCCCGCGTCCCGACGCTACGCGATCGTCTCCTCGGGACCTGGGCCCTGGTCGCGATGGAAGGCCGGCGCGCCTCGGGGACCGTCTTCCATCCGTGGGGGACGGACGTGTGCGGTCGCCTCACCTACGACGGCGCCGGCCACGCCGCGCTGCAGATCGCGAAGGGCGGTCGCCTGCCGTTCGCGTCGGACGACCTCGAGGCGGGCACTCCCGAGGAACTGCGGCGCGCCTGGGACGGCTATCACGCGTGGTTCGGACGCTTCACGGTGAGCGCGGACGAGCAGTTCGTGACCCACCATATCGAGGC
>DASTLK010000124.1:0-1712 GCA_035715025.1 Vicinamibacteria bacterium | reverse complement strand
TGATCGGACGATACCGATGGTGGATCGGGACGCTCCTCTTCCTGTCCACCGTCATCAACTACATCGACCGGCAGACCCTCAGCGTCCTCGGCCCCCACCTGAAGACGGAGTTCGGATGGACGAACGAGAAGTTCGCCTGGATCATCATCGCCTTCCGCCTCGCCTACACGGTGATGCAGCCGGTCTCGGGACGGCTCCTCGACCGCTTTGGCACGCGCAAGGGCCTCACCCTGGGCGTTCTCTGGTACTCGATCGCGGCCATGCTCACCTCCCTGGCCACGGGTCTGGGCAGCTTCTGCGGACTGCGCTTCCTCCTGGGGGTGGGCGAGGCGGCGAACTGGCCGGGCGCGACCAAGGCGGTCGCGGAGTGGTTCCCGCGACGGGAGCGCGGATGGGCGGTCGCGCTCTTCGACAGCGGCTCGTCGTTCGGCGCGGCGATTGCATCGGTGCTGGTGCCGTTCCTCTACGTGTGGGCCGGAGGCTGGCGGCCCGCGTTCCTGATGACGGGGACGCTCGGCTTCCTCTGGCTGATCGCCTGGCGCCGCAGCTACTACCCGCCGGAGCTTCATCCGCGGCTCGGTGAGCAGGAACGCCGCGAGATCCTCGAGGATCGCGCGCGGGAAGGCGACGTGCCCGCGGTCGTGGGTGACCCCGCGGCCCCGCCCGTCGGCGTCGGCGCCCTGCTCGCGCGCCGTCAAACCTGGGGCGCCATCGCTGCCCGCGGCCTCACCGATCCCGTCTGGTTCATGATCACGGACTGGTTCGCGATCTACCTCGTAGGCCGCGGATTCCGGCTCGAAGAGACCGCGCTGGGTTTCTGGGTCCCGTTCCTGGCCGCCGACCTCGGCAACTTCTTCGGCGGCGGCGTGTCCAGCGCGCTCATCCGCCGCGGCTGGAGCGTGGGCCGAGCGCGCCGCTTCCTCATCGTGGCCGGCGGTTTTGGCGTGCTCGCCCTGATCCCCGCCGCCCTCTCCACCCGGTTCCTCTTGCTCGTGGCCTGCTTCGCCCTGGCCACGTTCTCGTACGCCGTGATGTCGACGATGGCGCTCGCGCTGCCGGCGGACCTCTTCGAGAGCCGCGCCGTCGCGTCCGTGGCGGGCCTGGCCGGAGCGGCCGCGGGCGGGGGGACCCTGCTTTCGACCTACCTCATCGGGATCGTCGCCGACCGCTTCTCCTTCACGCCGATCCTGATCGTGGCCAGCCTCGTGCCCCTGGTCGCGGCCGCGCTGGTCGTATCGCTGGTGCGCAACACTCCCGAATCGGGCCGTGGCCTGGTCAAGGCGATCTGATCCGGCCATGCCCGCTTCCGACCGGCCGCGCGTCGTCGTGCTCGCGCCCGCGCCGCTCTTCCAGTCGTTCTTCGACGCCGCCACGCGCCGGCGGCTGAGCCGCTCCTTCCGCTGGATCCGCGTCGCCGGACGCGTCCTCGCCGCGCCTCTGCGCTCCGCCCTTCGCGACGCGGACGCGCTCATCACGACCTGGGACAGTCCGAGGTTCGGGGAGGACCTTCTCCGCATCGCGCCGCGCCTGCGCGTGATCGGCCATTGCGGGGGCGAGGTCAAGGGCCGCTTTCCGGAGGCCCTCTTCTCGCGCCTCACCATCACGAACGCGCCCGCCCCCATGGCGGGTCCGGTGGCGGAGCTGGCGGTGACGCTCCTCCTCTACGCGGTGCGCAACGTCGACGGCTACCGCCAGGCGTTGTATGGCCGCTC
>DASTLK010000123.1:0-10852 GCA_035715025.1 Vicinamibacteria bacterium | reverse complement strand
GCCCCCGCCGAGGGCGGCCATCACGAAGTAGCCGGCCACCGTCGCCCAGGCCGCCCCCATCATCCCGAATCTCGGAATCAGCACGAGGTCGAGGGCGATGTTGGTGCCGGCGGCCGCGGCGGTGATCATCGGGTAGTAGCGCGCCCGCTTCTCGATCCCGATCCCGATCGACAGAAGGAGGAACGCGCCGTGGAGCAGATACGCGAGTACCACCACCGGGATCACGGGCGCTCCCGTCCAGAACACCGGTCGCGTGAAGGTCAGGACCATGAGGAGTTCGCGTCCGAAGAGGGCGATGCCGAGAGCCAGCGTGACGAACGCCGCCGCGGCGTAGGTGATCACGCCGGCCAGGATGCGCGGCGCCTCCGGCAATCGCAGACGCGAAAGCACGAAGGGCTGCCAGGCCGTCTCGAAAGGGCTCAAGCCGAACTTGACTCCCGCTCCCAGCGCATAGGCCTTGTCGTAGATGCCGACGACGGCGAGGGGCTGGAAGCGCACGAGGATGAGGCGGTCGGCGAGGTTCAGGGCCTGGACCATCAGGCCATGGGGTGCCTTGGGCAGGCCGAAGGCAAGCACCTCCCGCAGGAGCCTTGGGGAGAAGGCGGGCCGCGCGTGGCGCAGGAGCACCGGCAGCAGGCCGAGGGCGAGGGCGGCCGTGGCGAGGACGTCGCTCCAGAGCACCCCGGTCACCCCGAAGCCGGTGACGACGAAGGCAACCTTCAGCGCGGTGTTCAGGAGGTTGCGTCCGACGTTGACGGCGGCGAAGGTGCGCGCCCGTCCCTGGATGCGGAGGAGGTTCAAGGGAATGAAGGCGAACGTGCCCGCGTAGATGTCGGCGGCGGCGAGCAGGAGCGGCACCCGCGCGTGCGCGGCCTCCAGGCCGAGTACCTTCAGGAGCAGCGGCGCGCCCACGACGACCAGCAGCAACAACGTCGTGCTCACGGCAGCGGCGAACAAGGCGATCGTTCCGGCCAGGCTCGCCCGCTCCTCGTCGGATTCGAGGTCGTAGTAGATGCGGAAGAACCCCGAGTCGAGGCCGAGGCGGAAGACGACCTTCGCCACCGTGCTGAACGTGAACAGGATGACGATCACGCCGACTTCGGTCGGAGTGAGGATCCAGACGTAGAGCGGCGTGAGGGCCAGGTTGATGACCTGGGCCGCCGCGTCCTGGGAGCCGTAGATGGCGGAGTGCGCGAAGAGCGTCTTGAGGTGCGCGGAAAGAGGAACGCGCGGAGTAGGAATGGGAGCGGCGGTCACTGCGCAGAATGATGCCGCACGCGCGCGCGTGAACGGTAACGGAGGGACAAGCAGCGAGGAGCGGATTCACTCCGCGACGAGCGGGTGGGGGGGTAGCCCGAAGGGCGTAGGGGGGAGCATCCGTCGAGCGTGGCGCTCCCCCCTGGAATTGAGGAAAACACTTCCGACAAAGCGACGGTCAGACCCGCGCTTTGTCGGAAGTGAAGTACGCGATCACGCGGTCCAGGATCTCGTCCAGGTGCACCCTGGGCTCGTAGCCGACGAGGGCGCGGATCTTGCCGAGGTCGGGGACGCGTCGCGGCATGTCCTCGAACCCGGACTCGTAGGCCTTGTCGTAGGGAATGGTCACCACCTCGCTGGCGGACTTCGTGCGCTCCTTGACGCGCTGGGCGAGGGCACGGATGGTGACCTCTTCGCGGTCGTTCCCGATGTTGAACACCTGGCCGACGGCGCCCTCGTGGTCGGCCAGCTTCATGAGCGCGCCCACCACGTCGGTCACGTAAGTGAAGCAGCGGCTCTGCTCGCCGTCCCCGTAGACGGTGATGGGATGGCCGAGCAGCGCCTGCTTCACGAAGTTCGGAACCACCATGCCGTAACGGCCGGTCTGGCGCGGTCCCACCGTGTTGAAGAGGCGCGCGATCACGACGGGGAGATGCTTCTCCTTGTGGTAGGCCAGGGCCAGGAACTCGTCGATGGCCTTGCTGCAGGCGTAGCTCCAGCGCCCCTTGCTGGTGGGGCCCATGACGAGGTCGGCCTCCTCGTGGAAGGGCACGTCCTCGCTCTTGCCGTACACCTCGGAAGTGGAGGCGACCAGCACCTTCTTCTTCTTCTTGTTGGCGAGCTTGAGCACCATCTCCGTACCGTGCACGTTGGTCTCGATGGTGTTGACCGGGCTCTCCACGATCAGCCGCACCCCGACCGCGGCCGCGAGGTGGAAGACGACGTCCACGCGGTCGATCAGCTCCGCCGCCACCGGCTCGTTGGTCACGCTGTCGATCGCGTAGTGGAAGCGGCGGTCGCTCTTGAGGTGCTCGATGTTCTCGATGGAACCGGTGGAGAGGTTGTCGAGGACGTAGACGGTGTCGCCGCGCGCGATGAGCGCTTCGGCCAGGTGGCTGCCCAGGAAACCGGCGCCTCCGGTGATGAGGGCCTTCACCGGCGCGCCTCCTCGCCCTCGGGCGTGCGCGGGCGTCCGCGGCGCTCCAGCACGGCCTCCGCCGCCCGCATGGCCCCGAAGCCGTCCACGAGCGCGCGTCCCCGTGCGCTCATGGCCCGCCTGCGCTCGGGATCGGCGAGCAGCGCGCGCACCGCGGAGGCGAGGGCGGTCTCGTCCACCTCCGTGCCGAGGCCCAGGTACTCGACGGTTCCGTGGCCGGCGAAGTCGCGCATGCGTCCATCCTCGCGGGCGTTCTGGCCGAGGATGATACCCGGCGTGCCCAGGGCGGCGATCTCGTAGACGGACATCCCCCCCGAACCCACCATCACGTCCGCTTCCAGCATCAGCTCCGCGATGTGCCCGCCCGCCTCGTTGATGAGGGGGACGCGACGGGGCAGGGCGGCGGAGAGGGCGTCGAACTCGCGCCGGAAGGAGAAGGCGGGGCCGGCCACCGCCACCAGCTCCACCGCGGGGTCGAGGTCCTGCAGCGCCCGCGCCGCCTTGAGGGTCAGCCCCTGCGGATCGCTGCCTCCGAAGCTCAGGAGCACGAGCTTGGGCTGGTCCCGGACGTCCTTGGCCGGCTGCCCGCGGAAGTGCTCGCGCAGGATGGCGTAGCGCGGACCCACGTAGAACCCCTCCGGCGTCTCGCGATCGTCGTTCATCACCGAGACGATCACCTGCGCGTAGTGCTCGGTCGTCTCCAGATCGTCGATGGTGTCCACGAGGTTCACGGTGGTGGCGCCGAGGTGGCTGAGAGCCGTGAGGTACGAGCGATCCAGAACGGGCAGGTCGTTGATGAGGATGGCGGGAGCGAAGTCACGGATGTGGTCGAGGTACGTCTCCTCCTTGCGGTCGCCCACCACCCGCACCGCGTAGCCGGCACGGGAGACGGTGACCAGGCCTTCCGTGTGGTCCGCGCTCATCAGGAAGGCGATGTCCGCCCGGCTGAGGCCGCGCAGCGCCTCCGCGATGGCCAGGGAGCGGAACACGTGGCCCATGCCCACCGAGGAGCTGCCGTCCACGCGGAAGAGCACGCGCGGCTGGCGCAGGAGGCGCTCCGCCATCCAGAAGTCCTCGACGTCGTAGACGGTGAAACCCGCCCGCTTGTCCAGGACGAGCCAACCCACCCGCTCGCCGAACCGCGTCACCGCGTCGACGACGGCGCGCCGCATGACGACCACCGCCCCGTTCTCCTTGTAGACGGGCGTCTGCTCCTCGCGCCGCCCTTCCTTGTCGAAGAGAGGGACGAGCCGGCCATCCTTCTCGCGCCAGTTGAGGGTGCGATCCTCCGTCACCGACACCACGGTGTCGAAGCCGCCCGCGGTCAGCCGATCGATGGCCGCGTCGACGGCACCGCTTTCCCGGAAAGGCGTCGTGGCCTGCAGGACGACCACGAGATCGATGCGTTCCCCCGCCGCCTCCAGCGCGTGCACGGCGTGAGCGACCACGGGCTTGAGCGAAGGCAGGTCGGCCGCCAGCTCCGGCGGGCGGAGGAACGGGACCTCCGCGCCGTGCGCGCGCGCCACCGCGGCCACGTCCGCGTCGTCCGTGCTGACGATCACGCGGTCGACGTACCGGCTGCCGCGGGCCGCGTCGAGGGTGTGGGCGAGGAGCGGGCCGTCTCCCAGCCGCTTGATGTTCAGGTAGGGCACCCGATCCGTCCCGCCGCGCGCGGGCACGATCGCCACGACCCGCAGCCCCTCCTTCAACGCGCTCTCGTCACCGGGGCCATATTCGGGCGAGCGTACCGGCCCGGCCACCCGGCCGTCAACCCGCGCTCGCGGCCAGGCCGCTTGACCGCGGCGCCCGGGGTCGCTAGCGTAGCGCGTCGTCGGTTCCCTGGGGCCTCGGGCTCCCCTCTCGAAAGCGTCTCAATATGAACCTCGCCGACTGGCTACAGGGGGACCACGAGCCTTCCGAGAGGCTCAAGGCGGTGGAGACTCTCTGCCGCGCCGTCTCCGACTCGAGCAAGAACCTCGACCTCGATCCCGCGCACATCCAGATGAGCGGCAACGAATGCCGCCCAGCGGAGGGCAAGGCGGTGCCCTCGGGCCGCTATCGCGCCCCGGAGATGGCGCAGGGCGGGCCGGCGGTGCCTCAGTCCCAGGTCTTCACCGTGGGCGTCCTCTGCTTCGAGATCCTGTCCGGACGGGCGTTCGAGTCCAGGGGCGGCCCGCTGCTGCGCGACCTGCGGCCCGACCTCCCGCGCGACCTCAGCGATGCCGTGCAGGCCTGTCTCGAGATGGACGCGGAGTGGCGGCCCAAGGACCTCTCCTACCTGCTCGGCCTCGTGGACGCCCTGGCCGCGAGCGGCTCGAGCGGCGCCAAGCCGGCCGCGCGCGGAGGACGTTCCACGCCCGCCTCTTCCACTCCGACCAACCGGGCGCGGCGGACCGGCCCCGCCCCGCGCTCGGGGCCGCTGCTCGTCTTCGCGCTCGTCGCGCTGGCGGTCAGCGTCGCGATCGCGGTCGTGCGTCTGCGGCAACCGATCGAGCCGCCGGCCTTGCCACCCGCGGCATCCTCCGCGCCCTTGCCCTCGCCGGCGGCGCGTGGGGTCATCCCCCAAGCAGCCGTCTCGCCGTCGACGGCCGCTTCGCGTGCGTCCACCGCCGGGCCGGCGCTGCCTGTCGCGGCCAGCCCCGGGCGGGCCGCGCCGTCACCCCTCGCTTCGACGCCCGTCCGGTCCCCGGCGGCCGCGACTCCGCCCGTCCCCGCGTCCGTCCGCGTGCCCACGCCCGCGGCCACGGCCGCTCCCGCCGTCGTACCCACCGCGGCCGCGCCCACCCCGGGGCCGGCGGCGTCGGCCCCCGCGGTCAGCGAGGCGGCCCGCCCGGTGGAGCCCGCGGCCCCGGCGGCGGTGACCAACGTCTCGCCGCCCTTGCTGCATCGCGGCGCGAACGTGCTCGTGGACGTGCACGGCGTGGGACTGCGGAGCGACCACCAGGCCCGCATCGCCCGCGGCCGGGAGGCGGCGCGCGGGATCGAAGTGATGCGCCAGCGCTACGTGGGGCCGACGCTCCTGCAGGTCCTCTTGAAGGTCGACCCGTCCGCGCCCACCGGTGGCTACGTGCTGTCCCTGGTCGACGGGACGGGAGCCGCCACCAACGCACGCCCGTTCGAGGTGGCGAAGTAGGTCGGCGCTACACCATTTCCCAGGTGATGGTTGTGTCCTCAGGTATGTCCATGCGGGCGACGCGGCCCACCACGACCTCCATCGAGCGCGGGTCGATGCCGGTCCCCGGCCGCTTGTAGGTCAGCATCGCGCGCGTGATGGAGGTCCCGCGCGGGATCGCCACCTTCGAGGTCACGCTGCGCCGCGCCAAGCGATGCGCCTCCTCCTCCAGGGGCTCGACGCCCTTGACCGCCTTGCCCATCGCCTTCTCGACCGTGCGGATGCCCGCGACCATGGCCTTCATCTCGGGGGGGTCGACGGAGAGGTGATGGTCGGCGGAACCGCCGAGGGTCTTGTCGATCGTGTAGTGCTTCTCGACGATGCAGGCCCCGAGGGCCACCGCGGCCTGGGGGACGCTGATCCCCAGCGAGTGATCGGAGAGCCCCACCGGCACCTCGGGGAACGCGCGCATGAGGTGCTCCATCATGCGCAGGTTGATGCCCTCCGGCGGGCAGGGGTACTTGAGGGTGCAGTGCAGGATGGCGACCTGCTCGTTGCCCGCCTTGCGGCAGACTTCGAGGGCCTGCTCGATGTCGCTCAAGGTGGCGGTGCCCGTGGAGAGCAGCATGGGCTTGCCCACGCGGGCGGCACGGTCGATGAGTCCGTGACAGGTCAGGTCGGCGGAGGCGATCTTGAAGGCGGGCACGTCGAGGGAGGCCAGCAGGTCCACCGCCTCGTCGTCGAACGGCGTGGAGAACGCGGTCAGCCCGACGTGCCTCGCGTGCCCGAGCAGCGACTTGAAATCGCGGTCGGAGAGCTTGTCGAGCTTGTCGAACGAGTCCCACTGCGTGCCTTGGGGGTCGGCGGGCTCGAACCAGTAGCGGGGGGCCACGCGGGTGGCGATCTTGCCCGCGGTATAGCTCTGGAACTTGATGGCGTCGGCACCCGCCGCCCCCGCCGTCTCCACCAGCTTGTAGCCGAGCTGCACGTCGCAGTTGTGGTTGACCCCCGCTTCCGCGATCACGTAGCAGGCCGCGCCCTTGCCGACGGTGCGGCCGTTGATGAGGAAGCTGGACTTCATGGGCCTCGCGAAATACTTTAGGTCTAAACGATCTTGCCGATGCCCGCGTCCAGGGCGACGGAGCGCAGGTTGGCCGCCTTGTGGCGGACCTTGGCGTTGATGCGGGCCAGGGCGGGCTCGCGGTCGAGCAGGGCGATGGCCTCGCGTGTCGTCACTCGCCGGCCGGGTGCGGCCAGGCGCACGAAGATCTCCTGCATCAGCCGCACGTCCTCCGGCTCGTCCACGGTCAGACGGTACTCCGGCCGGTAGAGGCCCGGGGGCAGCTCCGCGGCGGCGATGGCGAACTCCTGCGGCTGCTCCTTGATGTAGAGGGTCATGAGCTCCGAGCGGTGGCGGGCGTCCCCACGCTCCCAGCTCCGCTCGAGCGCGGAGCGGGAGATGACCTCGGCCAGGATGCCCATGAGCAGCGCATCGCCGGGGACGTACGTGTAGTCCGCGGCCTCCCCGCGATGCCGCGCGACCAGCGACTCGATCGTCTCCACGTCGGTGAGCGGGTTGTCGCCCGTGACGCGCACGACGTGGTCCGCGCCCAGGGCCCGCGCGCAGTCCACGTGCCGCCGCAGGACGTCGTCCTCGTCGCCGCGGAAGACCTGGAACCCGGCCCGCCCGGCCACGTCGGCGAGGGGATCGTTCTCCGCCTCCACGGAGGTGGCCAGCACCACCCCGTCCACGCCGCGGACGGAGGCCATGCGGTCGAGCAGGACCTCGAGCAACGGCCGGCCGGCCAGCGGGGCCAGGGCCTTGCCCGGACAGCGCGACGAGGCCATGCGCGCGGAGACGACGATCCACACGGGCGCCGTCACTCGAGCATCTCCTCGCGGATGGTCTCGTCGGCCTGGATGGGACGCGTGGCCCGGCGGCCGATGACGCGGTGCGCCTCGCGCGGGGGGTAGCCCGGCTCGAAGCGCACGTCCGTGCGCTTGAAGGCGAGCATCTCCGCGGTCAGCACCTCTCCGCGGGGGATGAGCTGGCCGGCCACGATCGATCGCGCCATCAGCCGGTGATAACGATGGGCGCCGTCGCTGGCCGCGGCCGGCCCGTCGCCCTGCGCGCGCTCGGCCTGGCGCAGCAGCTCGACCATCCGGTAGAAGTCTTCCGGGCTCAGGGAGGATTGGTAGTCGTAGCCCTTCTCGCTGCGGTCGAGCGTGAAGTGCTTCTCGACGAGGTCGGCGCCGTAGGACACGGCCAGGGCGGGCGCGAGCAGCGCGAAGGCGCTGCCGCCGTCCGTGTGGTCGAGGAACCCGACGGGCACCCGATAGCGTTCCTTCCACGCCGCCAGCTCGCGGAAGCGGATCTCCTCGATGGGGGTCGGAAAGGTCTGGAAGCCGTGCAGCAGGCCGACGGGCACCGCGCCCGCCAGCTCCAACGCCTCGCGCACGGCGTCCTCGGGCACGCCGCCGGTGGCGAACAGCACGGGCCGCCCGGCGGCGCCGACGGCGCGGATGAACTCCGGGTTCTCCATGTCGGTGGAGTGCACCTTGAAGGCGTCGGCGGATTCGTCCTGGGCCACGCGCAGCGACGGCAGGTCGAACGGCTCCACCAGCACCGTGAGCCCCGACGCCTTCGCCTCGCGCAGGACCTTGCGCCACTCCTTCTCGCTCAGCTCGATCTGGTCGAAGTCCTTCCGCCCCGGATGCCGGCGCACGACCAGGAGGTCGGAACGGAAGAGCTGGAACTTGATGCCGTCCGCGCCCATCTTGAAGGCGGACTCCAGCATCTTGAGCGCGCGGTCCGCTTCCCCGCCGTGGGCGGAGGCCACCTCGGCGAGCACGAAGCAGGGCTGGCCCTCCCCGATCGTGCGGCTGCCCAGAGCGAAAGTCGCCGGCCTCATGGCGTCTTCACCCTACCATGGCCTCCGGTTGCGGCCGTGACGCGGACGAGCTCGAGGATGCGCGCGGTGGCCGCGCCGTCCGCCCCGAAGGCGATCTGCGGACGGTACCGCGCGCGCGCCTCGTGCAGCGCTGCGCGCGTGCCCTCGTCGAACAGGGCCCGGCGCAGCGTGTCCGTGGGATCGGCGCCCACGGGGACGCCGAGGGCGACTCCCGCCTCCACCATCGCGCGCAGGTTGGTGGGCGCGTTGAGGACGATCACCGGGCGTTCGAGGACGAGCGCCTCCACCGCGGCCAGGGACTCGACGGTGACGAGCGCGTCCGAGGCGTGCAGGAGGCGCAGGAGGTCGGCGCTCGCCGGCAGCACCTGTGCGCGCGTCCCCTTCGCCTCGCGCAGCACGCGCGCGTAGTCCTCGGCCCCTTCCGCGGGATGCGGCTTGATGACGGCGCGGACGCCCAGCCCGTCCAGCGCCCGCAGCAGCGCGGGCAGGGCGGTTCCGATCGACTGGTGGGTGCGCCGGATCCCGCGGAAGCGGCTGGCCACCACCACCAGCAGCTCCTCCGCGGCGACGCCCAGGGCCGCGCGCGTGGCCGCCGCGTCCCACGTCCGCGCCGACTCCTGGAGCTGGTCGAGCCGCGGGCTGCCCGTCATCACCAGCTCCGCGGGCGGGTAATGTCCCATCTCGACGAGAAGCCGCCGCGCCTCTTCACCGAATACGGCGGTGCGATCGGGCCGCGGGCAGGCCGCCTCGTCGGCCTCGTGCGTGTAGGAGTAGTAGTTGCGATAGACGATCCCGTGCTGGACGGCGACGGTGGGCACGTGCGCGGCGCGGCTGGCGGCGAGAGCGGCGCGGCCCCATCCGCTCGACTCCGCGTACAGGCAGACGACGGCGGGCCGCACGGCGGCGAGCACGGCCGACATCTCCTCGTACGCGCGGATGGCCCACGGCAGCTGCAGGAGCACCGTCGCGGCCAGGTCGGCCTCGCTCAGGTCGGCGAACCCGACACCCCGGTGAGAGAAGGCCTCGCGTACGGCGGGCCGGCCGGAGAGCTCGGACCAGATCCGACGCGCCAGCGCGGCTCCCCGGCGCGCCTCGCGGGCGACCGGGCCGCAGAAATAGCGGTTCACGTGGACGTAGCCCTCGCCCTCCGCCCGGAGGCGGAGCCAGTCGGAAAGGCGGTCGCCGAGGCCGCGCCGGCGGAACGCGGCGCGGGGTCCCACCGCCACCACGAACGGGCGGAGCCCGCCGTCCTCACCGAGGGCGGGGATCAGGCGATCGAAGTAATGCTCGTAGGCGCGCGGGGGGCCCCCCGCCGCGTCGGTGCGCTCCCGCCAGAAGGCGGCGTGCGACAGGAAAAGCGCGACCGCGGAGGAACGTAGCGCGGTCGGCGCGCCGGAGAGCGCGGCCTTGGCCGCGGTGGCCCGGGCCTTGACCGCGTTCCAGCGCGCGCGCCGCCGCACGTCGGCCACGCTGCGATGCCGGGCGCGCCGCACCGCGCCGCGATGGAAGAGGACCCCGCGGGCCAGGCACGTCCGCGCGACGAGGAGGGCTTCGTCCTCGGGCAGGCCGTGCGCCTCGACCTCGTCCGGCGCCTCGACGTCGAGCAGCCGGTGGACGGTCTCGATCACGCGCACGAAACGCGTGGCCTCCGTCGAGTGATGGAGGAACAGCTCGGCGAACCACCAGAGAGACACGTCCTTCCACGAATAGAGGTCGCGGAAGCTGCGTCCGTCCAGGAGAGGGCGCCGGCCCCATTCCTTGGTCCAGCGGACGGCGGCGGCGTCCACCTCGTCCGCCGCTTCCGGTCCGAGGACCTGGGCCACTGCGCGCAGCGCGGAGTCCGGCCCGCTCCGCGCCCGCTCCGCCGACTCGTCCCAGGCGACGGCGACCATGTCCGCCGCACGAGGCGGGGCCGCGTCTCCCGCGTAGAGCCCGAGGATCTTCACGCCGCGCCGGCCTCGCGTGGGGGGAAGCCTCCCGCGCGGAGCAGGACCGCGGCCGCCGCGTGCACCTGATCCACCGTGACCAGGCGGAGGCACTCCGGCCCGTCCGGACCCAGGCACTCCTCCGGCGGGCGGCGGATGAGATTGCAGGGCGCGCACCAGAGGTCCGCTTGCGCCACGACGTGGCGGGTACCCGGCGCGCCCGTACCACCCGAGAAATAGCGGCGCGCATCCGAGGGGCCGAACACGCTGACCGAGGGCGTACCCACCGCGGCCGCCATGTGCATGGGGCCCGTGTCCGCGGAGAGGAACAGGTCGAGCGCACCGATGACGGCCAGCGTATCGATCAGGGGAAGCCGGCCGGTCAGGTCGCGGACGGCGCCGCCCAGCCCCTGCGTGACCTGCTCGGCCAGCGGGCGGTCGGCCGCGGTTCCCGTCAGCACGAACGCGGCGCCGAACTCGCGCTGCAGGC
>DASTLK010000122.1:0-2202 GCA_035715025.1 Vicinamibacteria bacterium | reverse complement strand
AGAAGGCCATGGAACGTCGCCGGGCGGTCGATCGCGCGGAGCAGCGCGTCCCCCCGCTCGAGCAGCGGATCGCGGACCTGCGCAACGACCGCAACCCCACGAACGTGATGGACCCCAACCGCGAGCAGAACCGCCAGGCCCAGCTCGCGCAGGCGATCGCCGACCTCGAAAGGGCCAAGGCCGACGTGGAGCGGGCGAAGCAGGCCCTGACCGACCTCGAGGAGGACGCGCGGCGGAAGAGCATCCCGCCGGGCTGGCTCCGCGAACGGTAGGCACCGTCCCGAACCTTCCCGCCGTCCCCGACGTGCTCGTGGTCGAGGACAAGGAATCCCTGCGCGGCATGCTGCGCAAGACGCTCGAGGCGCGCGGCCTCACCGTCGCGGAGGCGGGCGACGCCTACGAGGCGCGCCGCCGCCTGCAATCCTCCCGCGTGCTGGTCGTGCTCACCGACCTCAAGCTCCCCGCGGGCAGCGGGTTCGAAGTCCTCCAGGCCGCGAAGGAAGCCGATCCCGACGTGCCCGTCATCGTCATGACCGCGTACGCGACCGTCGACGATGCCGTGCGCGCGATGAAGCAGGGCGCGGCCGACTTCCTCACCAAGCCCGTCGATACCGAGCACCTCGTCCTGCTCCTCGAGCGCGCCCTGGAGCGCCGCCGCCTGCTCACCGAGTACGTGCTCCTGAAGGAGGAGTACCAGCAGCGGATCGGGCTCCCGCGTTTGATCGGCGAGGACCCGGCCCTCAAGGACGCGATGATGGCCCTGCAGCGCGCCGCCTCCACGGATGCCACCGTCCTCCTGCTCGGCGAGAGCGGGACGGGCAAGGAGCTCATGGCGCGGTCGCTCCACCAGCTCTCCGCGCGCGCCAAGGGCCCCTTCGTGGCCATCAACTGCGCGGCCATCCCCGAGGCCCTGCTCGAGAACGAGCTGTTCGGACACGAGAAGGGGGCGTTCACCGGGGCCACCGGCCGCAAGGTGGGGAAGGCGGAGATGGCGCATCACGGGACCCTGTTCCTGGACGAGATCGGCGACCTGCCCCTGCTGCTGCAGGGCAAGATCCTGCGCCTCGTGCAGGAGAAGCAGTTCGAGCGCGTCGGAGGCGTGCAGACCTTGAGCGTCGACGTGCGGGTGGTGGCCGCCACGAACCGCGACCTCAAGGAAGCGGTGGCCGCGAAGCAGTTCCGCGAGGACCTCTTCTTCCGGCTCTCCGTCTTTCCGGTGGAGATCCCCCCTTTGCGCCGCCGGCGCGGCGACATCCTGCGCCTGGCCGACGCGTTCCTCGAGAAGTACGCGCGCGAGATGGGGCGTCGCGGCCTCCATCTGAGCGACGCGGCGCGGGCGGCGCTCCAGCGGCACTCGTGGCCGGGCAACGTGCGTGAGCTGCAGAACTGCCTCGAGCGCGGCGCCATCCTATGCGACGGAGCGGAGATCCGGCCCGAGCATCTCCGCCTCGGCGAGCACTCCGAGATCGGACCGACCCTCGGCGACGTCATGGATCTCTCCGGGCCCCTTCCCGAGGTCGCCCGCCGCGCCGCCACCCTGGCCGAGGACGAAGCCATAAAGCGCGCGATGCAGGAGTGCGACGGCGACCGCAGCGCCGCCGCCGAGCGCCTCGGGGTCAGCCTCTCGACCCTGAGCCGCCGGCTGCGCGCCCAGGCCGGAGACGCCGCCGTGGACGGGAGCGAGCCGGAAGATTCCTAGACCGTCGCGACGCGCGGAGCGGCCGCTCTCAGCGGTTGTCCGGCGAGCTCGTCTGCTCCTCGGCCTCACGGCGCGCCTCTTCCGCCTCCCGGGTCCGTATGCGTTGCACGACGGCCGTGTCTTCGACCTTCAGATGGGGCCTCTGCGCGCCCTCGACGCCCTCGATGCCGAGACCGACGCGGACCCGGAATCCTTCGCACTCCAGAGCCATGTCACTGAGGTCCTCGGCGTCCCGAAGGGTCTTGATCTGCCAGTCGTAGAACGCCTTCCACGGGCCCGGGAGCTCCAGACGCCCGGCCACTCGCGTCAGGAATCGACCGAGGCTCTCCCAGGTGACCGCGTAGTACGACACGCGGAAGTAGTAGAGGCGGCCTTCGAAGAAGCGAAGCGCCACCTTGGAAGGGGCGAAGGCGGGATCGTCGGAGGGCAGGCGGGCGAGGTCGTCCGCTTCCAGCTTCAGGTTCTGCAGGCCGGTCTTCTTCGGGCTCTGGCTCTCCACACCC
>DASTLK010000121.1:0-4055 GCA_035715025.1 Vicinamibacteria bacterium | reverse complement strand
GCCAGGCGCGCCGCGGCGTCGAGGGCGACGAGGGTGCCGCCCGCCTCCGCGAAGGCCTTCAGCTCCTGCACGCCTTTCGCGCCGAGGCCGCCCGCGTACTCGTCCGGCATCGTGCCGGGCAGGTGGCCGGTGACGGTCGCGTTCGGCGACTGCGACGGCAGGACGATGGTGTCGAAACGATCGCGTAATCCGCCGGCCTGGATGTCGCGGTCGTGGAGGGTCCGATAGTCCACGCCCATCTGCTGGTCGAACACGAAGCGCGTCCAGCCTTCGTCGATGGCCGGCACCCAGGACTGGTAAATGCCCACGCGCGGCGCGCGGAGGACGAGGGCGGGCGGCGCGACGGCGACGGCGTGGGCCACGATGCCGAGCTCGCGTGCCATCTCCAGCAGGCGCGCGCGTGCGGATGCGGGCACGAGCAACGTGCCGGCGGGGAAGCGCCGGCCGGCATCGGCGAACTCCGCGGTGGCCCAGCGCACGGGCACGCGCGCGCGCAGGAGGCGTCCCAGTGCCACCAGGTCACCCGTGCGGTGGCCGATGGCGAGCCAGGGCCCGCGGCCGGTGACCCCGCCGGGCACGACCGCCACCTGTGTCACCGGCTCCAGGTCGGCGGTGAAGGAGGCGGACACCGTGGTCACGTCGACGCCCAGGAGCAAGGGCAGCGTGTGCGCGGTGACGTCGTACGGACGTTGGACGGGGGCCCCGGGAAACGGTCGGATGTCCGGGTAGCGCTGGCGCTCGAGCAGGCTCTTGGCGAAGGCACTGTAGGGCTGGGCCATGAGTACGACCCAGGATCCGGTGGGGACGGTGCGCCCTTCGATGGCGAAGGGCGCGCGCGCGCGATGCACCTCCACTCCGCCCAGCCGCAGCACCTCGAGGAGCTTGGCCGTGGCCAGCGGGTCCTTCTGCTCCGCGGACACGACGAAGGCGAACGGATCGCTGCGCAGCGTGGCCCGCCGGTTCACTTCGTAGAACGTGCGCAGCCAGTACTCGCGGTTGCGGGCCGCGTGACCGAGGATGGCGCGGGTGGCGGCGCGCTGGTCGTCGACGATGTCGCGGAGGCTCCAGGCTCCGCCCGGCCAGGGGTCCGGGAAGTTCCAGGAGCGCACGCGGGGGTCGTAACCGATGCCCGGCTCCAGGTTCTCGAACGGGACCTCGATGGGCGTGGCCATCCGTGCCTCGGCGCTCTCCGTGAGCAGCCGCACCCCGCCGTGGGTGTGCGGATACGCGCGCGAAGGGCTCCACGCATCGTAGATGGCGTCCACCGCCACGCCCTTGTGCCCTTCCGAGGTCAGGCGCGCCGCCACATGGGTGCCGAGACCGTTGACGGCGGCGATGAGCGCGGAGTCGACGTTGGGTTCCCAGGGATCCACGTAGGGCGGCGCGAACAGCCGTGCCGCGCGCGCGCCCATCTGGTGCAGGTCGTGGACGATCTGCGGGCGCCAGGGGTCATACAGGCCCTTGAGGGTCAGCCGGCTCTCACGCTGGGTGAACATGTACCAGTCGCGGTTGTTGTCGTGCCCCGTGTACTTCTGGTACAGGAACGGCGGGTCGTGGCCCTCCCAGGGCGTGCCCAGGGTCCGGCGGTACCACTCGGTGACGCGCTGGGTCCCGTCCGGATTGTGCGACGGGATCATCACCACCACCGTGTTGTCGAGGATCTCGCGTATCTCCGGCGTGTCGCCCGCGGCCAGCGCATACGCCGTCTCCATCGCCGTCTGCGTGGCCGCGACCTCGTCGGAATGGATGCCGTGGTTGACGCCCACGATCACCTTCCCGGCCGCGATCAGGCGCTCGGCCTCCTCCGGGCTGAGGCCGCGCGGGTCGGCCAGCCGGAGGTTCGCGCGCCGGATCTCTTCCAGGCGCGCCATGTTCCTCGCCGACGTGATCACGGCCACCAGGAACGGACGGTCCTCCGTCGTGCGGCCCACCTCTTCGACCTGGACGCGATCGGAGGCGGCGTCGAGGCGATGGAAGTAATCGACGATCTGCGTCCAGTCCGCGAGCTGGCGATCGGCGCCGGGCCGGAAACCGAGGACGGACTCGGGGGAGGGAGGGGCGGCGGCCACGGTCGCCGCGACGGCCAGGAAGACGGAGAGCGTCCATGGCATCCGCCGGAGAGTTTTCATGGGGCTCAAGCAGAACATGCCCGGGGCGCCCAGACAAGGGCGGGACCGATACAATCGATACACCATGCTGAAAGACTTCAAGGCGTTCGTCATGCGCGGAAACGTGCTCGACCTGGCGGTGGCGGTGGTCGTCGGTGGGGCGTTTGGCAAGATCGTCACCTCGTTCGTGGACGACGTCCTCATGCCGCCCCTCGGCCTCCTGCTGGGGCACGTGGACTTCCGCGACAAGTTCATCGACCTCTCCGGCCAGCATCCGGCCACCCTCGCCCAGGCCCAGGCCACGGGTGCGGCCGTGCTGCGCTACGGCCTGTTCATCAACACGATCGTCAACTTCCTGATCGTCGCGTTCGCGATCTTCCTCGTGCTGCACTCGATCAAGCGCTTCCTGCCCACGCCGCCGGCGCCGGACGCGCGGGAATGCCCGTTCTGCCTCTCGCTCATCCCCCTCCGGGCCAAGCGCTGCCGCCATTGCGGCTCCGAGGTGGCGCCGGCCTGACCTGATGCCCGCCGCGCGCGCCCCCGCGCCGCCTGTCCGCTTCCATCCCGCGGTCGAGGAGTGGTTCTCGGCGACCTTCCCTTCGCCCACCCTCGCCCAGGAGAGGGGCTGGCCCCCCATCCAGGCCGGCCGGCACACCCTGGTGTTCGCCCCCACCGGCTCCGGCAAGACGCTGGCCGCGTTCCTGGCCGCGATCGACCGTCTCATGTTCGCGCCCGTCCCCGAGCGCGACCGCTGCCGCATCGTGTACGTCTCCCCGCTGCGCGCGCTGGCCGTGGATGTCGAGCGCAACCTGCGCGCGCCCATCGCCGGGATCGCGCGGGCGGCACAGAGGCGGGGAGAGACCTTCCACGTGCCGGTGGTCGGGCTGCGCACCGGCGACACCCCCGCGGCGGAGCGGGCGCGGATGGTCCGCCAGCCGCCCGACATCCTGGTCACGACGCCGGAATCGCTCTTCCTGGTCCTGACCTCGCAGGCGCGCTCGATGCTGCCTTCCGTCGAGGCCGTGATCGTGGACGAGATCCACACCATGGTGGGCAGCAAGCGCGGCGCGCACCTGGCCTTGTCGCTCGAGCGCCTCCAGGAGCTCGCGCGCAAGCCGCCCCAGCGCATCGGCCTGAGCGCGACGCAGCGTCCGCTGGAAGAGGTCGCGCGGTACCTGGGCGGGGGAGAGGCGGGCGCGCGGGCTTGGCGTCCGCGCCCCGTCGAGATCGTGGACGCGGGGTCGCGCAAGGCGCTCGCGCTCACGGTGGAGGTCCCGGTCGAGGACATGACGCGGCCGGGCGCGGACGCGAAAGACGACGGGATCATCGAAGGACCGGCGGGCGCGCCGGCCCCGCGCGCGTCGATCTGGCCCGCCATCCATCCACGCCTGCTGGAGCTGATCCGCGCCCACCGCTCCACGCTCGTGTTCGTCAACAGCCGGCGCCTGGCCGAGCGGATGGCCGCGGCCCTCAACGAGCTCGCGGGCGAGGAGCTGGTCCGCGCGCATCACGGCTCGCTCAGCCGCGAGCAGCGCCTCCAGGTCGAGGACGACCTCAAGGCCGGCCGCCTGCCCGCGATCGTGGCCACGTCCTCCCTGGAGCTCGGCATCGACATGGGCGCCATCGATCTCGTGATCCAGATCGAGGCCCCGCCGTCGGTGGCCAGCGGTCTGCAGCGCATCGGGCGGGGCGGGCATCAGGCGGGAGCGGTCTCGCGCGGCGCCATCTTCCCCAAGTACCGCGGCGACCTCCTGGCCGCGGCCGCGATCACGCGGGCCATGCACGAGGGGAAGGTCGAGGAGACGCGCATCCCCATGAACCCGCTCGACGTGCTCGCGCAGCAGGTGGTGGCGATCTGCGCGGGCGCGGAGCAGACGGTGGACGGCCTGTTCGCGCTCGTCCGGCGGGCGGCCCCGTTCGCGCGGCTGCCGCGCGCACAGCTCGAGG
>DASTLK010000120.1:0-3500 GCA_035715025.1 Vicinamibacteria bacterium | reverse complement strand
CTCGAGGATCTCCAGCTCGACCATCACTTCCCCGCGCGCCTTGTCGTGGAGCTCGACCAGCCGCTCTGCCACCGCGATCTCGTCCGGAGTGCCGAACACGGTCATGGCCCCGAGGGCGGCGTTGGAGACGACGGTCAGGGTCTGGCTGCCGATCCCCGTCTTGATCAGGGTCTCCACGTCCTTGGTCTCCGCGTTCTCCAGGTAGAACGTGCGCAGGACGCGCTCGTCGTAGGTCCGGCGCTTGGCCGCCTGCTCATCGACCACGATGATCGTGCTCGGATCGAGGACCTTGTAGAAGAGCCGATTGACGAAGGTGATTCGGTCGAGGGCGTTCTGGAAGGTCTCGTTGATCAGGTCCACCGAGACGGGCTTGTCGCGGAACTGGGAATCGAAGAGGACGTTGACGCCGGCCAGCCGCCCCATCGTCTCCAGGATCTTCTGGAGGCTCGTGTTCTCGAACTTGATCCGGATGGGGGCGTTGCTCTGGGGCGAGAGGACGGGCAGGGGACCCGGTCCTGCCTGGGCCCGTGCCTTCACCGTGTCGTACTCGGACAGGCGGTGGCGCTCGAGGTCGCGCAGGCGGATGCGGTCCTGCACGATGGCAAGGTCGTCGGCGGCGGACTTGTTGCCGGGATCGTAGTTGGCCGCGATCTGCAGCTCTTCCGCCGCCTTGGTGAGCTCCTCGGCCAGGAGATGCCGCCGGGCCAGGTCGTAGTGCTGCCGGCTGGCCTGGATGCGCGCGTTCTCGAGCGCGATCTTGTAGCCGATGTTGTCCGGGTTCTTCTGGAGGGCGCGGGTGAAGCGGGCGACGGCCAGGTCCCAGTTCCCCTTCCGCGCCTCTCCCTGCCCCTGCCGGTAGGCCCAGGTGGCCGCGCAGCCGGTCTCGAACAGGAGGGCCAGGGCCAGGACCGCCCAGGCCCCCTTCGTCGATCGTCCCTTGCGCGGCATCAATTCGGGCATCAGTTCCCCGTCCCCTTGAGCGGAATCCGGCGCACCTGCTCCGAGCCCACCTCCTGGACGTCGACCGACTCGAGCCCGATGCGGACGATGCGGTAGCGGTTCGCCACCACCTCGCCCGCCTGCCCCGTAAGGACCTCCTTGCGGTCCGTCATCAATACCGCGACCTTCAGACCTTTCTTCCCCTCGAAGGCGCCAATGTACTTGATGTTGAGCGGGCTCAGGGGGGGCGGCGTCGGCGCGGTGACGGGGGGAGGCGTCTCCACCATCGGGGGGGCGCTGCGCACGGGTGGCGGCGGCGTGGGCGGCGGCGCCGCGAAGTCGAAGAGATCCCGCCGGCCGATGCCCGCCGCCGGACGGGGACGGTCCAGGCGCGCGAGGTCGATGCGGGGCAGATCGGGGTCACGCCGGCCGGGGGCCTTCGGAGCCTCGGCCGCGCTGGCGGAGGGAGCGACCGCGGGCGCCGGGTTGCGGAGCACCATGAATCCCACGACCGCCGCCGCCGCCACGGCCAGGCCGGGCGCGATCCACCGTCGCCGGTCCTTCACCATTCGTTGTACGGCGTCCCTCTCTGGGACGTCGCCGTGGAGGCGCTCTTGACGTCGTAGATCCCCGGCTGCGCGGTGGGATCGTCCGGATCCGGCTCGGCGTAGACGACTTCCCAGTCCGACTGTCCGGTCATCGGATCGGCGGGGATCTTGCGCAGGTAGCCCTGTTCCTTCACCTCATCGAGGGAGGCCGGGTAGCGCCCCTTGTCGGCGTAGAACTGGTCGATGACGTCGCGGAAGAGGAACAGGTCCTGCGTCAGTGTCGCCTCGCGAGCGGCCAGGATGGCCGCCTTGTAGTTGGGCAGCGCCACCGCGGCCAGGATGCCCACGATCATGATGACCGTGATGAGCTCGAGGAGCGTGAAGCCTGCGTGCAATGCGTGCCTGCCCCCGGTCGGCGTGGCGACATCGGATGAGCGCATCACCACTCCTTGTACTTCGAGCCGTCGAGGCCCACGCCCTGGCTCTGCGAATACACGTCCCAGACGTTCTCCCCGCACCAGGTCGTGTCGTTGGGCTCGTCCTGGTAGCAGCGCTTGCCCCATTCCGCCTTGCCCGTCATGGGATCGACGGGCACGCGGCGCAGGAACTTCAGCTTCACGTCGATCTTCCCCACCTGGCTCACGCCCTTGACGAGCACGTCCAGGTCGGGCGGATAGCCTTCGCTGCCCACCTTCACGTCCGTCCCCCCGATGCGGCCCTGGCGCACGGCGTCATGGTAGCCGTCGAGGGCAGTGCGGACGATGCGTAGCGACCGGTGCAGCTCGATCTCCTTCTGCCGCTTGCGCAGGACCTTCGCCGTGGGCAGGATCGCCGAGGCCAGGATCATCAGGATGATGACGGTGGCCAGCAGCTCGAAATAGGTGAAGCCGCGCTCCGTCCTCACGGCCTCTCCTCCGCCCCGCTCTCGGTGGGCCCGCGGTAGAAAGCGGACAGCGCGATGTCGAGGTCGCCTTCTCCGCTGTGCTTGCCGATCTGGATCTGGTCCACGGTCACGAAGTAGCTGGACCGCTCGAGGCGGTCCAGGAACGCGACCAGCTCGCGATAGGTGCCGGACACGCTCATCCTCATCTGGAGCTGGGCCACGCCCTCGCCGCCCTTGACCCCTTCCGGGCTGTAGGAGAGGCCCCCGACCTTCAATCCCAGCTCGCGGGCGATCGCGGTGATCTCCGCGCGGAGCTGCGAGAGCGTGGCCTTGGGCCCCAGCCGCGCGTAGAAGCGGTCGGCATCCGTGCGGTTCGTCTTCATGGTCTCGGACCGGTCGCGCAGGGCGGCGGTCACGCGGCGGTCCCGCTCGAGCTCGCCGCGCAGCACCGACACGCGCGCGGCCGCGCTCCGTTCCTTCAGGGAGCGCGGCATCGTGTAGGCGAGATACACGCCCACATCGAGGGCGACCACGACGAGCAAGGGCACCCTCAGGCGATCGCGCCAGCGGCGTCTCACGGCCGGACCTCCGGCGGGTGCACCGCGGGCAGGGCGCCCGCCGTCGAGGCGGCGGGGAGCGAAGGCGGTGAGCCTTCCGCGGAGGGGGCGGAGGTGGCGGCGGCGGGCGCGCTCGCGGCCGCGGGCTGCGGGCGGGGCCGGTAGCGCATGGTGTAATGGAACTCGCCGTCGGCGCCCTCGCTGAGCGGGAAGACGTCGTCGAAGTCGCCGCCCTCCTCGAGCGTGCGCACGAACTGCCAGCCCACGTCGGGCGAGCGCACGACGGCCTGCACGTCGAGGACGATCTCGCCGCGCGTCACCTTGGGCGCGATGGAGACCAGCCGCGCTCCGTCCGGGAGCCTCTCTTCGAGGCGCGCGAACAGGTTCGTCCACGAGAAGGCGCGGCGGTCCACCAGGTCCTTGACCACCAACCACCGCGCGAGCGCCTTGGGCTCGGGGGCGACGCCGCGCAGGGACGCCTGCTCGGAACGGAGCCGCGCCGCTTCTCCCTCCAGGCGCATCACCTCGTCGTGGAGGGCGGAGGTGCGTCCGGGCAGGAGCGCGCGCACGACG